>NZ_JAANBJ010000007.1:0-198463 GCF_011394325.1 Staphylococcus sp. 11007852
AAACACTTCAACATCATTTTCATGAATATGCAACGTACATTTTTGGAATAATAAAAAACCACCAAAATTCATAAAAGAACTTTGATGGTCGTCTATAAACATGCATTTTTCTTTGATGCTGTTTTTTAATTTTATTGGTCACCGCGGTTAGATCTTAATATGAGCAATAAGAAATAACTAATCATTCCAAAGAGCAGTGTAATGAACAATGCGTGGAATAGAGCAATAATAAGATTTACATTAGTAATGACTGATAAAGCACCGGTAACGACTTGCAGAATAATAAAAATAAAGCTTGCAGTATAACCGTATGTGATTGTACGAATGTTAGGATAATTTTTCACTGCATGGATGTAAACAAACATAACAGTCATAAATGCAATGAATGCTAAGATGCGATGCGCTAATTGCACCCAGTCATGCATATCATGTGGGACTAAATCATTGAATGGTAATGGCCATGCCCCATAAGCTAAGCTAGAGTCGGTATGCCGAACTAAGGCACCTGTGTAAATGGCTACATATATCACACCCGCCATTAACCACGTTAAACGTTGCAGCGGTTTACGAATATGCACAATATTCGCTTCATACTTTTGATCTAAATTAAAAATAATTAACGTTAACACAAATACCGATGAGAAACTGATCAAAGATATTCCAAAATGTAGTGCTAATATATAATCATTTTGTTGCCACATCACTGCGGCAGCCCCGATTAATGCTTGTATTAATAAGAAACCAACACTAATTTTACATAATGGTTTTACTTCTTTTATATGCCCGATATGCTTCCAAGATGTAATCACAAGCCAAAGAACGATGAGTAGTGAGAGTCCAGACACAGCGCGATGACTCAGCTCAATAATCGTTTCTATCGGGAGGTTTTCAGGTAAAAAAGCACCGTGACAAAGTGGCCAGTCTGAACCGCAACCATCAGCAGAACCGGTTTTTGTAACAAGTGCACCACCAAGCTGAACCCATACCATCATTAAAGTAGCTAAGACCGAAAGCCACTTTAGGTTTCGCTTTCTAAACACTGCTCAACACCCCGTTATTCATAAAGTTGTAAAAAATGACGTAAATTTTACATTTAGGTTTATTATATCAAAAAACACACTTATAAATGTGACTTAATCATGACTTTCAAAGAATGTCGATAAAGTGTCACATTTTTTTTGTGATTCATCTAGTAAAGTATTTCACTTTAATATATCATTGTATTATATGAAATTTTTAAGGGGGGTAAATGATGTCTAAATCCGAGTTAACCGTTCAATCTAAAGGACGAGTAACTTTACAAGAATTAAAGCAGATTATCAAGTTAGGCCTTGTTCAAGGTAACCTGATACCTGCGTTTGCTGGGGCTTGGCTCGCCATTATATTTACGCACCATGCTTTTTTAGCATCCATTCCACAAATTGTTACAATGATGCTTGGTTCGACGTTGGTTATGGGTGGCGCATGTGCACTTAATAATTATTACGATCAAGATATCGACCGTATCATGCCTAGTAAACAAAATCGTCCTACTGTCAACGATCGGATTTCTAATCATCATCTTTTAATTTTAAGTTTAGGAATGATTGTGGTAGGAGAAATCCTACTTTTCATGCTTAACATTCCGTCAGGTGTGATTGGTTTAGCTGGTGTCATCGGCTACGTTTCATTCTATTCGATTTGGTCAAAGCGTCATACGACATGGAATACAGTGATTGGAAGTTTTCCTGGAGCTGTACCACCATTAATCGGGTGGGCTGCTATAGATGGCCAGCTCTCCATATTAGCGTGGGCGTTATTTTTAGTTGTTTTTTGTTGGCAACCGATTCACTTTTATGCATTAGCAATTAAGAGGAAAGATGAATATGCAATGGCCAATATTCCGATGTTACCTTCAGTGAAAGGGTTTCAACGCACACGTTTAGGAATGTTTATGTGGCTAGTTGGATTATTGCCAATTCCTTTTTTAATGATGCAACTTGGCATAGTGTTTGTTGTTCTTGCCACTCTATTAAATATAGGATGGATTTATTTAGGATTAACTAGTTTTAAAGCGACTGCTGTTGAAAACAAATGGGCAACAAAAATGTTTATTTATTCGTTAAACTATTTAGTTGTATTTTTTGCATTAGTCGTTGTGATGACTTTAATCAATATGATTTAAATGAAAAACGAGTGAGGGTTAATGATGAGCATACCAATTTTACCTACGATTAGTACTATGTGTATTGTAATTAGCGCAATCTTTGTCGCTATTGGTTGGAGATTGATTTGGAAAAAAGAAATTGAAAAACATAAAAAAGCGATGTTATTCGCCGCAATCTTTGCTGTTGTATTCTTTACAATTTATGCAAGTCGCACAATTTTTATAGGTAATACAGCGTTTGGTGGACCTGATTCAATTAAAGTGTACTATACGATATTTTTATTCTGTCACATCACATTAGCGACAGTTGGTGCAGTACTTGGTCTCATTCAAATTATTACAGGTTTAAAAGATAAATATCATGTGCATCGTAAAATTGGACCATCAGCTTCTTTAGTATGGTTCTTCACAGCGATTACAGGTGTCGCAGTGTACATCTTATTATATGTTTTATATCCTGGTGGCGAAACGACGTCATTAATAAAAGCGACATTTGGTCTATAATTATGTTAGGTTGTAACTGATGGTACGATATCACGTTACAACCCTTTTTTATATGAATTATTTTGACTTTTGTAGAAAAAATGGGAAAATATTGTAAAATCACATGCGTTGAAGGAGGTGCCTATGAAAAGTATCGTGTTCAAAGTGATAGGTGTTATGTTACTTATCGCATTTTTAGTTTATTTATTTTACTCACCGAAACTTGAGTTCGACGTTTTAGAAAACCCTAATCAGTCTAAAGATGTGGTTAAACGTAGCAATACGCCTAAACCTAAATCAAATGAAGGAGAAAATCCTAAGTTAAAGAGTGGGGTAGGTACGCTCGTAGGCACAACAATGGATAAAGTAACAAAAAAATATGGGCAAGCGGATCGTACGTACTCATTTGATCATGATTTTAAAAATTATATTTTTCACAGAAAACATATGTATCTTATCATTACAGCGAAAAATAATAAGGTGAAATCTGTATATGTCACAGGCGAAGGTTCTAAATCTCAAACAGGACCGATTGACATTCATTCACGTGCTGACCATTTATATAACAACTTCTCATTTAATACGGAACCTCAATTTAGTCTCAATGGACGCCAATATCACTATGAACTTTCTGATAAAGATATTAAAACACAAGCATTAATTCAATTTGGTGATATTTATGCGCAAGTATTTATAGATCAACAAACAAATCGTGTGATTGGGTTGCGTTTTTTAGACAAAGAAGCATTGGTCGCGATGAACCCATATAAGCAAAATGAGACAGATGTTTTAACAGAGGATGAAGTGAATCAAAAAGAAGCGCATAAAAATCCGGACCAAGATGTTAACCAACGTTTAACTTTGTATGAATTAACGAATGAGATGCGCCAGTTATATCATCAAAAGCCATTGAAAGTTGAAGGTAAGCTTGAAAGTGTAGCGAATGTTAATTTGTTTAACACATTATCCACAGACAATCGCTCATTTACAGAATCGAGTTTAATGAATGTATTAGATCAGACGGATTTACATTATCATAGTGTTTCACAAAATGTGGCGTACAATTTCAATGATATTCCGACGCTTACACATAGTTGGATGAATTCAGATGCCCATCGTTCGAGAATGCTAAATGAAAAATATACGACAATGGGCGGCGAAATCGATCGTCAATATTTCATACTCATTTTTCTAGAGGAGGATGATGCGCATGTTTAACGACGCATTGATGACAATTTTAGATCGCACGGATGAACTTGGTGATATGATTAGAGACTCTGAGTTGGCACATCAATATCAGTTGGCGCATCAATGTTTAAAAGATGATGAAGCTGCACAACGCTTGTATCAATCATTTTTAGTGGAACGTCAAAGGTACAATGAGGTACAACGTTTTGGACGTTATCATCCAGATTATCAAAGTGTGATGGTATGTACGAGACAGGCTAAAAGAGCTTATGAAATGCATCCAACTGTTATTGCTTTTAAAAAAGCGGAGACAGCGTTACAGCAATTAATTGATGAAGTTATAACGATTTTAGCTACGAGTATTTCAGAACATGTCAAAGTGGACGCGGGTACGCCGTTGTTTGATAAGCTTGCTCATGGTTGTGCCACTGGTGATGCTTGTCGATGTCAATCGCAGTAAAATGAAAAGCGCCTTTCAAAGCACAAGTTAATGTGTCATTTGAAAGGCGTTTTTACATAGTCAAAAAGACTTGATGATTGCATATGAATCTTCTTTTATTAATGTAAGTTAATTAGAAGTATCATTTTTTCGTATAAAAAACTGATGTGCTATTGTAGGGCGGTCGGTAACGATGGTATGCACACCTTTTTCAACTAATTCATCCATTAAATCCAATCGATTCACCCCATAATAACCTGGAAAAATATTTTTAGAATTTAACCAATTGATTAATTTAACAGAAATAAGTGAAATTCCTCGATGGGACAAGGGCATTTGAAAAGTGTGCGCTTGCCCTTTATATAAATAAGGGAATCCTAAAAATAGCTTTATGATTCCCTCGGTCACTTCAGCTTGACTTGCTCCAGTCGCAATTTTATTATGATGAAGTTGGTTAAAACGTTCAATTTGTTTTTTATGAAAACTTGTAACTAAAACGCGTTGTTGTGCATGGTGCTCCATAATCACTTCATAAAGGCGTTCCGCTGCAATTTGGCCTACAAATGACTTTGGATCATCTTTAATATCAATATTAATTAATTGGTTGGGGTACTGTTTTAATAACTTAGCCAAAGTTATAATTTTAGCTTTAGGATGACCCTTATAAGGTTTGGTGCCATCCATATCTTTAAAATGATACCCCGCATCTAGTCTTAAAAGTTCTTCGAGTGTGTGTTGACATACAAGACCAGACCCATTGGTTGTACGATCAACATCCGGGTCATGAAATACGACAACATGCTCGTCTTTAGTGAGCCGGATATCAATTTCAAAACCAGTGAGCCCTAATTGCTGACTATGGTCAAAAGCAAGTTGTGTATGTTCTGGACGTTCATACATACCGCCTCTATGGCTTAACAGATATGGAGGATTGTGTTGGAAATAAGGGGCAATCTTATAAGGGGAACACGCATTATTGAGTATGACTTCTTGTTTATCCTTCTTTATAAAGTATCTTACGTGATTGATGGCTTTTATGAATGAACGCGTCGTTTTTGTCATAGCTCACTTCTCCTTATAAGAAATTTATCTTTTCGTTTTGAATACAGACATGGTACGATATAAGCGTGAAAGTGCGAGGTGATAATATGGAAATCGTACAACGTGAAAAATTAATCATTTACTTAAAAAATATGAAACACGAGCGACACATTAGAAAATACGGACATATCGTAGCGACAAGTAAAACACATAAGTATGTTGCTATGTATGTTGATCAAAAACAAGTGGATGTCGTCATTCAAAAATTAATGAAACTCAAATATGTCACTGACATCATGGGTTCACCTTATAAAACGATAAAAAAAGTGTATGAAAAGGAAAAGTATGAATTCTAGTTATTCCAATGGGGGTAACCAATGCTGTAATCTTAAAACACTTTTTAGATAATTAAAATAAAGCTCAAGTTCTGGATACGCTTCAGGTTCATGTACATCTACGCCAACCATCTCTATTTGATAAGGTTCAATGAATGATTGAATAAGTTCGAATTTGCGATTAGATTCAGGATATGGATAGTTTAACGCGTTTAACATGATATATATACCTTGAAAGTATCTGCCTTCTGTAGGCTTCATAATCATTGCGACCGAAGAGCGTTTAGCTTCAGATTTCGGTGTATGAAAAAAGACAATGCGTTCAATTCTAGGGTGATTATAAGCGATTAAGGTTTTAAATTCGTATAAGTCAGTGAGTCCATTCCCAAGGACTATAAATGATTGTTTCATGATGTTCCTCCTTTATGGGCATTATATTAAAAATGAAAAAAGATTGGAAGTGTCAAATGATGCGTGTCATTGCAGGGAAACATAAAAGTAAACAACTCAATACGCTTGAAGGGCGTAATACGCGACCAACCATGGATAAAGTGAAAGAGGGTATATTTAACAGTTTGCACGATGTTCAAGGTATAGGGTTAGATTTGTTTGCTGGAAGTGGTGGCTTAGGAATTGAGGCACTTTCACGTGGTATGGATAAAATGATTTTCGTCGATCAAAATTATGGTGCGATTAAAATTATTCGTCAAAATATTAGTAAGTTACATTTAGAATCACAAACGGAAGTTTATAAAAATAATGCTGACCGTGCATTAAAAGCATTAAGTAAACGTGACATCCAATTTGATATCATTTTCCTAGATCCACCTTATGAAAAAGGGTTAATTGATAAAGCTTTAGAGCGTATAAAGGCATTTGATTTATTAAAAAATAATGGTATTATCGTGTGTGAGTTTAGTCATCGTGAATCTATAAAAATAGACGGCTTCAAAGAAATCAAACGATATCACTATGGTTTAACAGATACTTGTTTATTAGAAAAAGGAGACAGTCATGGCTAATACAAAAGCAGTTATACCCGGGAGTTTCGACCCTATCACGTACGGACACATCGATATAATTGAGCGTAGTGCAGAACGTTTTGAGGAATTACATATTTGTGTGCTGCGCAATAGTAATAAACAAGGAACATTCACCTCTGAGGAACGTATTGCACTGATTGAAGCATCTGTATCACATTTAGATAACGTCTATGTCCATTCATATGGCGGTTTGCTTGTAGACTTTTGTGATGCGATTGGTGCGACGACAATTATACGTGGTTTACGTGCAGTGAGTGATTTTGAATATGAGTTGCGTTTAACGTCAATGAATCGTAAATTAAATCCAAAAGTTGAAACGTTATATATGATGACGTCAACTGATTATTCATTTATTAGTTCAAGTGTTGTTAAAGAAGTGGCACAATATGATGCGAATATTTCAGAATTTGTACCAAAACCAGTTGAAGAAGCATTAATAAAAAAGTTTCAACATCATCACAATTAAATATTGAAATGTTATCACATACAATGGTAAAGCGCTGAGATGTCATCAGCGCTTTTGTAATGTCAATATTTTCAAAGTGATTAAATTATGTGTGGTATATCGTGACGGGAGTGTTGAAATCCGTACATTGTTGGTTTGTGAGAAGGTTGTATATTTCAGTGGCTTTGATCTCTTGCTTGAAATAATGTGCATTCTTTTTATTAACATTCGTGACAATGTGTTTATCTGGATGTTGTTGTTTTAATTGTTTTAAATATGCTTGACCTTTAAGTGTCATCCCTAAAACTCTGATTGCGTTTACAGAGGTATCGACATCTGCACGTGTAACGTTTAATAATACATTCATTAATATGCGTTGAATATGAGTATACGTATAACGTTTAGTTTTTAATCGAGACATTAAAGCGTCATAATTGTCCACTTGTCGGATTTCTCGTTTAAGTCGATGTTCGAAACCTTCGCTCATGGTGTAAATTGAGGCGAGTGTATTGGTATCATGTTGAAGAATGGCAAATTTTATCAATTGAAAAAGCATGGTTGTATCCGTATAGGGATGCTGAAACAAGTTGAGATTCGATTCAGGCACACATGTCTTCCACTTGGTACTTTGATTCATTAATTCTCGGCGTATCGCTGAGCCACTCGCAAACGTACCATGATGAATATGATTTTGATGATGACTGGCATGCATACGTGGTATCGTATAAGGTCGGATAGTACTTTGCTGGATTGAAAGTTGCTTTAAATACGACAATGCAAGGATATTGTTAGGACTGTCGAGTGTCGAATCATTTAAAAGTTCGCGCACGATTCTAGGATAACTTTTACCTTGTTTAATTTGATGCGTAAATAATGGGTTTTCTTCTAATTGAAGCAATTTGTCACACAGCGTTTGCAATGTGTCAATGTCGCCACTTTCACTCCCAAATGATAAGGCGTTAACATTTAAATACTTTGCAATTTTAATTCCCATTTCTGCAAAGCGATCACTTGAGGATAAACTGCCTATCAAAGGTAATTCAACTACAAGGTCAACGCCATGCAAAGCCATCTTTGTGCGTGTAAACTTTGAAAACATTGAAGGCATTCCACGCATCATGAAATGACCACTCATGATTGCAATCGAAACGTCAGCATTTGTTATCTTTTTAGATTGTTGCGCATGATAAAGATGGCCGTTATGAAAGGGATTATACTCTGTAATGAAGGCAACACTTTTCATTTGCTTTCTTTCCTTTCGTGTCTCATTATGAGTATTGTAACAGAACTAAAGATGTTAAGAAAAAATCTTGACAACTTTAGCGTCAAAAGTTAAAATAAATTTTGTGCTTGTTAGAGGTGAAGCCATATGAAATGGTCAATAACACAATTAAGAAAATACCAAGGACAACCTTTTAAATTTAATCAAACTGTTGAATTTAACGATTTAGCTGGAACTTTAGATATAATTGATATCTCGCCAGTTCACATTGAAGGTGAATTAATCGTAAAGTCAAATGAAGTCGTTGCTACGATGCATTTAACGGGTACGTATACGATGGCATGTGCTCGTACACTTAAGCCTGTAGAGGTTCCATTTGATACGACGTCGACGGAAGTGTTTGATTTAGATGGTTTATACGAAGATGAGGACGATGAACATTATCATCTTGCGACGGATGGCATCATCAATCTTCGTGCAATCGCGGAAGAGATTGTGATGTTAGAAAAACCTATGCGTGTCGTTGCTGATGACAGTGAGGACATGTTAACAGGTGGCCAAGGTTGGGAAGTTGTTGACGAAACACAAATTTTGGATAACGACCCTTCACAAGATGAGTCGCATAAGAAAGTCGATCCAAGGCTTCAAAAATTACAACAGTTCTACGATGATAGTGATCGCGCACACTAACATCCATGCGTCATATGTAATGAATAAAAGGGAGGATTAATCATGGCAGTACCAAAAAGAAGAACTTCTAAAACAAGAAAAAACAAACGCCGTACGCATTTTAAATTAGCAGTACCAGGTATGCAAGAATGCCCAAACTGTGGTGAATTAAAATTATCACACCGTGTATGTCCAGCATGTGGTTCATACAAAGGTGAAGAAGTCGTTTCTAAATAATCGAAATGATGTGTATCGCTTTGACATATTGGTCGAAGCGATTTTTTTATGTCTTATCAGTACGTGACAGTATGATCGAAGTAGGATGCGTTAATGAACCTATGATAAAATGAAGACAAAAGATGAAGAGTTGAGGAATGAATATGGAGCAAATTACGTCCAATCAAAATGCAAAAGTGAAACTATTTCAAAAACTGAAGAAAAAGCGCGAACGCGATAAACAAGGGTTAGCAGTATTAGAAGGCTATCATTTAGTAGAAGAAGCGATTCAAAATAACATTAAAATTGAACATCTATTTGTTTTAGACGTACAACGTGTTGATGAGACGATAATTCATGCGAGTACGCACGTTTATGAAATTAATATGAAAGTTGCTGAGACGCTTGCGGGTACTGTCACTCCTCAAGGTATTTTTGCGATTATTAAAAAACCTGAGTCTCAAATCAAAGATGCACGACAAGTGTTGATTCTTGATCGCTTACAAGACCCTGGGAATGTAGGGACGCTAATTCGAACTGCTGATGCAGCGGGCCTAGATGCTGTTATTCTTTCTAAGGGCACTGCAGATGTATATTCGGATAAAGTATTACGTGCAAGTCAAGGGAGTGTCTTTCATATTCCAGTGATGGTTGTAGATGACGTAGTAGCATTTATTCATCAATTTAATGGACCTGTTTATGGAACAGCTCTAGTTGATGCGGTCTCTTATCACAGTTTAGAGAAGCAACAAAATACTTTTGCACTGGTTTTGGGTAACGAAGGTGAAGGTATAAGTGATGAAATTCTAAAAGCTACGACACAAAACGTTACTATACCCATCTATGGGCGTGCAGAAAGTTTAAACGTAGCGATCGCAGCCGGGATTTTAATGTTTCATTTAAAGGGTTGACCCTAAAAATACTCCTGTATATAATTGAAGTATTGAAATGAATATTTTGCTTACAAAAAGACGGAAACGATACGGGGCAATTGTATAGGGAAGGTTGACATTAACTGAAAGTCACCTCAATTGTGTAACGTTTTTTTCACCTTTTTAGCTACTTAAAGAAATTTAAGTCGGGCTTATGACCCGTTACCCACATAAATTCAGAGTGTATGTAGAAGACTACATAAAACTGGGTGGTACCACGGAAAGACTTCGTCCCAAGTATAGGACGGGGTCTTTTTATTTTTTAAGGAGGATTATTATGTCACACACAGATGAAATGGTGCAAATCAAAACCGAAGCACTTGGAGCGATACAACATGCCGATAGTGAAAAAGTGTTACAAGATGTGAAGGTCAAATATTTAGGTAAAAAGGGTCTTGTTACAGGATTAATGAAAAATATGAAGGATTTACCTAAAGAAGAAAAGCCAGCATATGGACAACAGGTTAATGATGTGCGTCAAGCTATTACTCAGGCTATTGACGAAAGACAAGCTTATTTAGCTGAAGAAAGTTTAAATCAACAACTTGCTGAAGAATCAATAGACGTTACATTACCAGGTCGCCAAATTGCGAATGGAGCAACACATCCGCTGACGCGTACGATTGAAGAAATTGAAGATTTGTTTTTAGGGTTAGGTTATGAAATCGTCACTGGTTATGAAGTAGAACAAGATTATTATAATTTTGAAGCATTGAACTTGCCTAAATCACATCCAGCACGCGACATGCAAGATAGTTTTTACATTACAGAAGACATATTAATGCGTACACATACCTCACCTGTGCAAGCACGTACGATGGAAAAAAGAAAAGGTAAAGGGCCAGTCAAAATTATTTGTCCGGGTAAAGTGTATCGTCGTGATTCTGATGATGCTACACATAGTCATCAATTCACACAAATTGAAGGACTTGTTGTGGATGAAAACATTAAGATGAGTGATTTAAAAGGAACATTAGAACTATTAGCTAAATCCTTATTTGGTGCAGATCGTGAAATTCGATTACGTCCAAGTTATTTCCCATTTACTGAACCATCTGTTGAAGTTGACGTATCATGTTTTAAATGTAAAGGAAAAGGTTGTAATGTTTGTAAACAAACAGGTTGGATTGAAATTTTAGGTGCAGGTATGGTTCATCCTAACGTACTTGAAATGGCAGGTTTTGATTCAAAACGTTACTCAGGATTTGCCTTTGGTATGGGACCAGACCGTATCGCTATGTTGAAATATGGCATCGAAGATATTCGTCATTTCTACACAAATGACGTACGTTTCTTAGACCAATTTAAAGCAGTGGAAGATAGAGGTGAAACAACATGTTAATTTCAAAAGAGTGGTTAGAATCCTATGTAGATGTTGATGTATCGATTGAAGATTTAGCTGAACGCATTACACGTTCTGGTATTGAGGTTGATGATATAGTAGATTTCACTGCAAATATTAAAAATTTAGTAGTAGGCTATGTCGAAGCAATACAAAAGCATCCTGATGCTGATAAATTAAATGTATGTCAAGTGAATATCGGCGAAACAGAACCTGTTCAAATCGTTTGTGGTGCGCCTAACGTTGGTGCTGGACAAACAGTCATTGTGGCTAAAGTGGGTGGTCGACTACCAGGTGGCGTGAAAATTAAACGCGCGAAATTACGTGGTCAAGTATCTGAAGGGATGATTTGTTCGTTACAAGAAATTGGCCTAGCGAGCAATGTTGTGCCTAAGGCTTTTGAAGAAGGAATTTATAACTTTTCTACTCAAGTTGAACCTGGAACGGATGCGTTAAAAGCCCTTTATTTAGATGACCAATTAATGGAATTTGACCTTACACCTAACCGTTCTGATGCATTAAGTATGATTGGAACCGCATATGAAGTGGGCGCTTTATATCATCAACCAGTTCAAAAACCAGATACGTCAATCAAGGTAGAAACAGGTCATGCACAAGATGAATTGACAGTTAAAATCCTTAATGATGATAAAGTTCCGTATTATAGTGCACGTATTGTTAAAAACGTTCGAATTGCGCCTTCTCCAGAATGGATGCAAGCGCGTTTAATGAAAGCAGGCATTCGACCAATTAATAACGTTGTAGATATTTCAAATTATGTGTTACTTGAATATGGTCAACCATTGCATATGTTTGATCAAGACCAAATTGGTTCAAATGAAATTGTAGTACGTCAAGCGCGTGAAGGCGAAACAATGACTACTTTAGATGATCAAGAACGTCAATTACAGGAAAATGACATTGTAATCACCAATGGTGAACAGCCGATTGCATTAGGTGGTGTTATGGGTGGCGATTTCTCGGAAGTGACAGACCAAACTACAAATGTTGTAGTAGAAGGGGCTTTATTTGATCCTGTAGCGATACGTCATACGTCACGCCGTTTAAATTTAAGAAGTGAATCTTCAAGCCGCTTTGAAAAAGGATTGGCAACAGAATTTGTCAATGAAGCTGTAGACCGTGCCTGTCATCTTTTAGAAGTATTAGCTGGTGGATCAGTGATGCAAGGCCGTGTATCTCAAGGATACTTAGGTTCCTTTACGCATACTATTGACATTACTGTAGAAAAAGTCAACCGTACAATTGGTTTTAACGTTTCAGAATCAGAAATGATTGAAGCGTTAGAACAACTCGGATTTAAAACATCGGTTGCAAATGACACGCTACAAGTGATTGTGCCATCTCGCCGTCCTGATATCAAAATTGAAGCAGACATCATTGAAGAAATTGCGCGTATTTATGGTTATGATAATTTGCCATCATCACTTCCTGTATTTGAGACAGTGACTAGTGGTGCGTTAACAGACCGTCAACGTAAAACACGTGTTGTACGTCATGTGCTTGAAGGGGCAGGATTATCACAAGCCATTACGTATTCATTAGTAGATGAAAAGCGTGCAACGGCATTTACGACACAATCGCGTGATGTTATTAAATTGTTAATGCCAATGAGTGAAGCACATTCAACGTTACGTCAAAGTCTAATCCCTCACTTAATCGATGCAGCACAGTACAATGTAGCACGTAAAAATCAAAATATCGCATTATATGAAATTGGTAATGTTTTTTTCAGTAATGGCGAGGGTCAATTACCTGATGAAGTTGAATATTTGAGTGGAATAATGACAGGGGATTATGTCGCAAATCCATGGCAGGCTAAAAAAGAAGTGGTCGATTTTTATCTCGTTAAAGGTGTTGTAGACCGAGTGGCAGATAAATTGGCACTTTCATTTGACTATGAAACGGCCAAAATTGATGGGTTGCATCCAGGTCGAACAGCAAAAGTATTATGTCAAGGTGAGGTCATTGGCTTCATTGGTGAGTTACACCCATCTGTAGCTAAAACTTATGATTTAGGACGTACGTATGTATTTGAATTAAATTACGAAAAAATAATGACATTTAACGTAGGTTATATTAATTATAGCCAAATTCCTAAATTTCCTGGAGTAACACGTGATATCGCACTTGTTGTAGATACAGAGGTACGTGTATCATCACTTATTGATACAATTGAAAATACAGGAGGCCGTTTATTAAAACAAGCGTCTGTATTTGATGTATATGAGGGTGAACACATGGAAGCGGGCAAAAAGTCAGTAGCCATTCGTCTTGAATATTTAGATACTGAAAATACATTAACAGAGGCACAAGTTGCAGAGGTACATGAAGGAATCTTAAGAGCGTTAGAACACCAAGGTGCTACTTTGAGAGGATAAATTTTAAAACATGAAAGCAAGCGATGAAACATGCTTTAAAGCTGTTTCATCGCTTTTATGTGCGCTTTATTTAAAAGCTAGTGAATGTAATCTTCTGAATACTTTATGGGAATTGGAATAACAATCCTGTATATCCAACCAGCCAACAAATCATATTTAAAGATGAACTTTGTTCACTGTTATGCCTCTTTATTGATAGAAGTATAAGGAATTAAAACTTTACTTTGAATGTTTGGATTCAATTAATTTGAGTGCTTTATTTCTATTACTAAAATGTTTTTTTGTAATGAGGTCTAATTGATTTAATCCATGTTTCTCAATGAGACGAGCAGCAAGAAGATCAACTTTACTACTTGCACCCTTTAAAATCGTTTGATGCATTTGTTGAGATAAATGATCCATATGTTTGACAAATGCATACCGTGAAATAATACTGGCAGCTGCAATTGCAAGAGATTTTGATTCACCCTTAGTTTCAAAATGTGTCCGTTCATCTAGTGGTATCGTTCCTAATGCATAGCGTTTATAAACACTAGGTTCTGCAAATTGGTCAATGACAATAGCATCTACTGCGTCATTATCAACTTTTTTGAGCACATTTTTAATACATTCATTATGTAAAACTGCTTTCATCTTTACTTGAGACCATCCCATCGCTTGACGTTCATTGTACTTAGGGTTGTCTAAAACGAGTAAAGAATGTGGGAGAAAAGTAACGAGTTGCTCGGCGAGTGATACTATCTTTGCATCATTTAATTTTTTAGAATCGTCCACACCAAGTGTTTTCAGTATATCGATCTGCGCTTGACTTACATAACAAGCACATACGGTTAGAGGACCAAAATAGTCACCACTGCCAGCTTCATCGCTACCTATACAATTTTGTTGATTGTATTTGGACATTGATGACGATGAATTTGATTTTTTAGTTGGTAGGGTAATTGCTTCTCCTAATAATGCTGTCGCAACGGCGTCTACATTGTTTCCTTGGAACATAACTTTACGTGATTTATATATACTAATAGTAACACCTTGATATTTCGCTTTAGCAATCATTCCTGGCCCGAGCTTAGAGGTGTCAGTTTTGATTTTTTTCATCAGTTGATCGATTTCTGATTGAGATAATGTTTTTACTAAATTTGCCATAAGAACCCTCTTTTAATTTTATTCATCTATGAACTAAGATATGTATTGTTTACATATATTGCAGTTTCAATCCTATCACAGATTGTAGGCACTGTGTGATGTATTGTGGTCAATCGTAATCCATGATACACAAAACCCACTGTCTCGTGTATAATGAACGATGATGAATAAATTTATTGATAGGGCTAGGTGAAAGGATATGGGTGAGTTTAAAAATAGAATAAACGTAACGATTAATGACCAGCACTATACGATTATTGGTGAGAATGATCCTGAGCATATTCGTTATGTAGCGGATTTAGTTGATGATAAAATTAGAACATTGGGACAGCGTAATGCTGGACTCGATTCCGTACGTAAAGCTGTACTTACAGCCGTTAATGTTACGCATGAATTGGTTTTGTTAGAAGAAGAGAATGCCAAGTTACGCGAAGAAATACAACGTTTAAAACATAGAGGACATTAGGATGTTTATCGTAATAAGCGGTACCATCCTTCTTGTGTATGCCGCTTTGGGCTTTTATCGTGGCTTCCTCGCAAGCTTATTACACTTATGTAGTACAATGTTTTCGATTTGGGTTGGACTGCAATTTTATGGACCCTTAAGTCGATATTTAAAATTATTTGTACCCTTTCCTAAAACGGATGCATTTCATATGCATTACGCGTTACCATTTAAAGAACCTGAAAATGCATTTAATGCAGTTATCAGTTTATTAATCATTATGTTTATTGTGAAAGTTTTGATGCACGTCGTTTTGGATACGTTCTCATCTTTGGCTTATCGTCACCGTAATCTGTTATCTTTACGTATTTTAGGTGTCATAACGAGTTTGATTTCAGGTGTTATTGTACTGCATTTTATAGTATTATTGATGGCACTGTATCCAGATGCGTTGATTCAATCCTCTTTGCAACATGCGACTTTAACAAAATGGTTCATTACACACATTCCTATCCTATCTGAAATAACACTTACTTTAACTTAAATAAACTTAAGAGGCTGGAGCGTACGATGTAAAAATTACTTACCGTTTCATCCTCTTTTTTATGAGGTGAATTGAATGACTAAAAAAGATATCATACGTTTACTTGAGAATATTGCAACTTATATGGAACTTAAAGGTGAAAATGCATTTAAAGTTTCTGCTTATCGTAAGGCAGCACAAAGTCTTGAAATAGATGAACGCACTTTAGATGAAATTGAAGATGTTACAACCTTAAAAAATATAGGTAAGGGTGTCGGTGAAGTCATTGAAACGTATCGAAATACGGGGACATCTCCGACTTTAGAAACTTTACAAAATGAAGTACCTGAAGGATTAATACCATTGCTTAAAATTCAAGGATTGGGCAGTAAAAAAATTGCTAAACTGTATGAATCACTTCATATAACAGATAAAGCTTCATTGCAAGCAGCATGTGAGGCAGGTAAAGTAAGTGAGCTAAAAGGATTTGCGAAAAAAACAGAGCAAAATATTTTAGAAGCTGTCAAAGCGATGGGTGCGAAGAAATCTCATTATCCTATTAACATGATGCGCGGACTCAATGATAAAATCACAACGTACTTAAAAACGATACCTGAAATTGAACGGTTTGAAGTCGCGGGTAGTTTCAGACGTATGAAAGAAATGAGTAAAGATTTAGATTATATTATAAGTACTAGAGCTCCTTTAAAGGTGCAAGCGGCATTAAAAAATATACCTAATAAAGTTAAGGAAGTAGCTGTTGGTGAAACGAAAGTCTCGCTAGAAATGAGTTATGAAGACGAAACGATAGGTGTAGATTTTCGTTTAATTGAGCCAGAAGCTTTCTATCATACATTGCAACATTTTACGGGTTCGAAAGATCATAACATTCGTATTCGTCAACTAGCAAAAGCACAAGGCGAAAAGGTAAGTGAATATGGGATTGAGCGTTCAGACGGACAATTACTTCAATTCAATAGTGAAGCTGAAATATATGCACACTTTAATGTTGAGTGGATTGCACCTAGTTTGCGTGAAGATGGTTCAGAGTTCGATAAAGATCTTTCAGATATTATTACACTTGACGATATTCGTGGTGATATTCATATGCATACGACTGCAAGTGATGGTGCGATGTCTTTACGAGAGATGGTTGAAGCCAATATACAAAAAGGCTATGAATTCATGTGTATTACTGACCATTCCAAAAATTTACGTGTAGCGAATGGTTTAAGTGTGGAAAAATTACTCAAACAAAATGAAGAGATTAAAGCTTTAAATCGGGAATATAATGAAATTGATATTTATTCTGGAACAGAGATGGACATTTTACCAGATGGAACGTTAGATTATGAGGACGATGTTTTAGCACAACTCGACTACGTTATTGCAGCGATACATCAAAGTTTTAATCAGAGTGAAGCGGATATTATGAAACGATTAGAAACAGCCTGTTACAACCCATATGTGCGACATATTGCGCATCCTACAGGGCGTATTATTGGACGTCGAGAGGGTTATAAAGTTAATATAGAGCAACTCGTGCGAATGTGTAGCGAGACGGGAACAGCATTAGAAATCAATGCCAATCCGCAACGTCTCGATTTAAATGCTACAATTTTACGTGCCCATCCACAACTTAAACTGACAATAAATACAGATGCGCATCATACAAATCATTTGGCGTTTATGCATTATGGTGTTGCGACAGCACAAAAAGGATTTGTAAAAAAATCACAAGTCATTAATGCTTATACGCGAGAACAATTTCAAGCATTTATTCGCCAAAGTAAATCAGTAAAATGATTTGAAGTAACGAATCGAAAATTAAATTGATGCATGTTTTAAAGCATTCATTTTAAGGTGATTATCCCGAAATGTGGTGCCTGTTGCAGTTGGGTTTATAATATAGACGTCTCTTGACAATAGAAAAGTAAGAAACGTAATCAAATTAATAATGGTGTACTTAAGAAATTGAGGGATTTTATGAAGCAAAAAACGTTAGAAGTACTTGAATTTAATAAAATTAAGACGACACTTTTAAATGAAGTCATTAGTGATTTAGGAGCAGCAAAAATACATCAACTTTCCCCATCAACAGATTTTGATACTGTTGTGGCTCAAATGGAAGAATTAGATGAAATTGCTCAAATTTATAATCAATATCGTTTACCTAGTTTGAGTGGCTTATCCCAAATATCAGCTTATATCAAACGTGCCCAAATAGGCGGTACATTAAATGTTCAAGAATTGAATGCGATTAAACGGATGATTCAAATTCAAAACCAGTTTAAAACTTTTTACAATCAACTTGTTGATGATGAAGAGACGATCAACTATCCCATGCTGGATAGTCAAATGATGTTATTACCAGTGTTGACACCGCTGTATCAATCTATAAGGGAAAAATGTGATGAAACCGACTTGTTTGATGCTGCAAGTTATGAATTACAATCGATACGTAGTAAAATTTCCAAAATAAACCAACGGATTAAGTCACAATTAGACCGTATTGTAAAATCATCTGGGAATCAAAAAAAGCTTTCTGATGCGATAGTGACAGTGAGAAACGAACGACATGTCATTCCGGTTAAAGCCGAGTACAGACAAGATTTCAGTGGGATAATGCATGATCAGTCTGCATCTGGACAAACAATTTATATTGAACCGTCATCTGTTGTTGAATTGAATAATCAAGTGAGTCGTTTACGTAATGAAGAAAAAGTAGAAATGGAACGCATCTTGGCACAACTTACAGCAAGTGTAGCTGAAGAAAGTGATGCGTTACTTGTGTCGGAAGATGTGATGGGGCATCTGGATTTTCTTATAGCTAAAGCGCGATATGGCGCTAATATTAAAGCAACGAAACCCACATTTACAACGACGAAGTCCATTTATTTGCCTAAAGCGTATCACCCGCTATTAGACCGTGAAACAGTCGTTGCGAATACCATTGCATTTGATGAGGACATCCAAACAGTTATCATTACAGGACCGAACACAGGTGGTAAAACAGTTACACTTAAAACATTAGGGTTAATCGTGATTATGGCGCAGTCGGGGTTACTTGTACCTACGTTAGATGGAAGTCAATTGAGTGTATTTGAAAATGTATTTTGTGATATTGGTGATGAACAATCGATTGAACAATCTTTATCTACATTTTCATCCCACATGAAGACCATTATTTCTATATTAAACGAAGCGAATGAAAATAGTTTAATTTTATTTGACGAATTAGGTGCTGGAACAGATCCAAGTGAAGGTGCAGCACTTGCGATGAGTATATTAGATTACGTTCAAAGTATAGGCGCGCAAGTAATGGCAACGACACATTATCCAGAATTGAAAGCGTATAGTTACAACCGACCAGGCGTCATGAATGCGAGTGTTGAATTCGATGTAAATACGTTAAGTCCAACTTATAAATTGCTTATGGGTGTTCCAGGGCGTTCAAATGCTTTCGACATATCAAAACGTTTAGGATTGAGTTTAAAAATTATAAATCATGCGAAAACGATGGTGGGTCATGATGAAAAAGAAATCAATACGATGATTGCATCATTAGAAGACAATGCGAAACGTGTAGATGACCAACGTATTGAATTGGACCGTTTAGTACGTGAAGCCGAATCCTTACATCAACAATTAAGTCAAAAATATACGCAATATCAAAATTATGAAGCACGACTCATGGAAGAGGCGAAAGAAAAAGCAAATCAGCGTGTGCAATCAGCAACGCAAGAAGCCGATACGATTTTAAAAGAATTACGTGATATGAGGGACCGTAAAGGTGTCGAAGTTAAGGAACATGAACTCATCGAAAAGAAAAAACAACTTGATGATCAATATGAAGCAAAATCGATTAAACAAAACGTTAAGAAACAACGTCATGATGTTATTCAAGTTGGAGATGAAGTGAAAGTACTTTCTTACGGTCAAAAAGGTGAAGTTTTAGAACGTATAGGCAATGATGAAGCTGTCGTTCAAATGGGTATTATTAAAATGAAATTACCTATAGAAGATTTAGAGAAAAAAGAGAAAGTAAAAGAAAAACCATCTAAAATGATTACACGATCCAATCGATCTACAGTTAAGATGGAATTGGACTTACGAGGATATCGGTACGAAGAAGCATTAAGTGCGTTAGATCAATATTTAGATCAGGCTGTATTGAGCAATTATGAAGATGTCTATATTATTCATGGTAAAGGTACAGGTGCGTTACAAAAAGGTGTTCAACAACACCTAAAACAACACAGAAGTGTATCAAGTTATCGAACTGGGATGCCAAGCGAAGGTGGATTCGGCGTTACAGTTGCATCACTAAAATAATGAGCAATTGAAATGAAAATCCGCAATGAATTTGATATACTTTGACTATCAACGAAATCAAGGAGGCAACTTCCTATGGCATTAATCGAAGTAAACGATTCAAATTTTAACGAACAAATTAACAGCGGTGTGAAATTAGTAGACTTTTGGGCAACATGGTGTGGCCCATGTAAAATGATTGCACCTGTTTTAGAAGATTTAGCAAATGATTATGATGGTAAAGCAGATATATTAAAATTAGATGTTGACCAAAACCAAGCTACAGCTGCTAAATATGAAGTGATGAGTATTCCAACTTTAATCGTATTTAAAGATGGAGAACCTGTAGATAAAGTGGTTGGTTTTCAACCTAAAGAAAATTTAGCACAAGTATTAGATAAGCATTTATAATTTTTAAAATTGACAGTGCATACCTCTGTACGTTTAAAGCGACTATTTTTAAATAAGCAAGTGTACACGATTGGGTTAGGATCTTTAATTTGTTCCAACCCTATGATTTACAATCATTTAGGCTGGGCGACGAATCTCTTTTAGATTTCGACCCAGCCTTTTCATGTATAGCGATGTAAGCGGGTGATAAAAAGTGAACGAAGTTAAAACGAAAATCAAACAAAAACTCTCCGTTTTACCGATGGAACCAGGGTGTTATTTAATGAAAGATCGACAAGATCAAGTGATTTATGTGGGCAAAGCAAAACGCCTTAGAAATCGCGTAAGGTCTTATTTTACAGGGGCACATGACTTAAAAACGACACGGCTTGTTCGTGAAATTGTGGATTTCGAATACATTGTAACCTCAAGTGAAACGGAGTCATTATTGCTTGAACTTAATCTTATTAAAAAATACCAACCACGTTATAATGTGTTATTAAAAGATGATAAAAGTTATCCGTTTATTAAAATCACGAAAGAACGTCATCCTAAACTCATTGTGACGCGCACAGTACGAAAAGGGAGTGGCAAATATTTTGGTCCCTATCCTAATGCTTACTCTGCCCATGAAACTAAAAAGTTATTAGATCGTATTTATCCATATCGGAAATGTGATAAAATGCCAGACCGATTGTGCCTCTACTACCATATTGGTCAATGTTTGGGACCATGTGTCTATCCTGTAAAACAAAGTGAATACGATCAAATGACGAAAGAAATCAGTGATTTTCTCAATGGTGAGGATAAAACTATTTTAAAGCAGTTAGAAACACGCATGCATACTGCTAGTGAAAATTTAGATTTTGAACAAGCGAAAGAGTATCGTGATCTAATTGAACACATTCATAACTTAACGAAAAAACAAAAAATCATGTCTGCAGATCAAACCGTTAGGGATGTATTCGGATATCATGTGGAAAAAGGATGGATGTGCATTCAAGTATTTTTTGTGCGACAAGGGAATTTAATTGAAAGAGAAGCGACAATGTTCCCTATACAACAAACTGCCGAGGAGGAATTTTATACATTCATTGGCCAATTTTATCAACTCAATCAGCATTTTATTCCTAGAGAAATACATGTACCTAAAGAACTGGATCATAGCATGATACAGTCTGTAGTTGACACTAAAATATTAACACCACAGCGAGGGCCGAAAAAACAACTGGTCGATTTAGCTAATAAAAATGCTAAAATTTCCCTTGAAAATAAATTTGAGATGATTGCACGTGACGAATCAAGAACGATTAAAGCAATTGAACAATTAGGGGATGCGATGGGGATTCAAACGCCAATTCGTATAGAAGCTTTTGACAACTCAAATATTCAAGGGGTCGATCCGGTATCCGCTATGGTGTCATTTGTAGATGGGAAACCTGATAAAAAAGGATATCGAAAATATAAAATCAAGACGGTTGAAGGTCCTGATGATTATAAATCAATGCAGGAAGCTGTGCGTCGCCGGTATACACGCGTATTAAATGAAGGGTTGCCTTTGCCAGATTTAATCATTGTAGACGGTGGTAAAGGTCATATGTCAAGTGTTATTGACGTGATTCAAAATGAATTAGGGTTAGATATTCCGGTCGCAGGTTTACAAAAAAATGAAAAACATCAAACGTCAGAATTATTATACGGTGAAGAGGCTCAAATCATTCCACTAAAAAAGAATGGTCAAGCTTTCTATTTATTACAACGTATTCAAGATGAAGTGCACCGTTTTGCGATTACATTTCACCGTCAAACACGACAGAAAACAGGGCTACAATCCGTATTAGACCAAGTGGAGGGGATTGGTCCTAAGCGCAAGACAAAGCTATTACGTCACTTTGGATCTATTAAAAAAATGCGCCAAGCATCACTTCAAGAATTGCAAATGTGTGGGTTGCCTGAAAAAACTGCGAAAGCGCTCTATGACACATTGCACGAAGAAAATGGATAAAATTGGGTTGAGAATCATTCTCATACCCAATTTCGTCACATTTAGTGTTACAATGAAGAAAAGTTGATTTCTTTTTTTTAATAAGATGTGCAAACGTTTTCTTAAGGGCAACATTAAAAAAAAGAAGTCAAAAAAATTTAGTATCGCAGGGGGGACTTCCTTTTGGAACAATCGAAGAATCAATTCTACCTTAGAAGATTACATTCGTTGCTTGGCGTGATTCCACTAGGTGCATTTTTAGTAGTTCACTTAACAGTAAACCACCAAGCTACGCAAGGGGTAGACGCATTTAACAAAGCGGCAGGATTTATGGAATCATTACCATTTCTTTACGCGCTAGAATTTATTATGATATACATTCCGATTTTATTCCATGCGCTTTACGGTTTTTATATCGCATTTACAGCAAATCAAAATATCGGACATTATTCATATATGCGTAACTGGATGTTTTTATTCCAACGTTTATCAGGTTTGTTAACATTCTTATTCGTGATGATACATATGTGGCAAACGCGTATCCAAAAGTTATTTGGTGAAGAAGTAAGCTATGATATGGTTCATGAAATCGTATCCAATCCTATTTGGTTAATTTTTTACATCGTATGTATTATCGCCGTTGTATTCCATTTTGCTAATGGTTTATGGTCATTCCTAGTGACTTGGGGAATTTTACAATCTCCTAAATCACAAAAGGTATTTACATGGGTATCATTAGTGGTATTCGTAATCTTATCTTACATTGGCGTGAGTGCAATTTTAGCATTCGTTTAGATGTTGGCAAATTCGTGCATTTCAGAGCTTTAATAAGACAAAAATAAAACACTTGATTGATTAAGAATTGACACAAGCGTTTTTAGTCTTAACGTTTTAATCATTTCAGGGGAGTGACAATGCTATGGCAGAAAAGAAAATTATTGTTGTCGGTGGCGGACTTGCAGGCCTAATGTCAACAATTAAAGCGGCAGAACAAGGGGCTCACGTAGACTTGTTCTCAATTGTTCCAGTTAAACGCTCACATTCCGTATGTGCACAGGGTGGTATTAATGGAGCAGTTAACACGAAAGGTGAAGGTGACTCACCATATTTACATTTTGATGATACTGTATACGGTGGCGATTTCTTAGCAGATCAACCACCAGTAAAAGCTATGACTGAAGCAGCACCTAAAATTATTCATTTACTTGACCGTATGGGTGTGATGTTTAGTCGTACTAAGGAAGGTTTATTAGATTTCCGACGTTTCGGTGGCACACTTTTCCATCGTACAGCATTTGCGGGTGCAACGACGGGACAACAGTTACTTTACGCGTTAGATGAACAAGTACGTAGCTATGAAGTTGATGGCTTAGTAACAAAATATGAAGGTTGGGAATTTTTAGGTGTTGTTAAAGATGATGAAAATAAAGCGAGAGGGATCATCGCTCAAGATATCACAACATCTGAAATTAAATCTTTCGGTTCAGATGCGGTCATTATGGCAACAGGTGGCCCAGGTATCATTTTCGGTAAAACAACAAACTCTATGATTAATACAGGTTCAGCTGCATCGATTGCGTACCAACAAGGGGTACATTATGCAAACGGTGAATTCATTCAAATCCATCCTACGGCGATTCCTGGGGACGATAAATTACGTCTGATGAGTGAATCCGCACGTGGTGAAGGTGGTCGTATATGGACGTATAAAGATGGTAAGCCGTGGTATTTCTTAGAAGAGAAGTACCCTGACTACGGTAATTTAGTACCGCGTGATATTGCGACACGTGAAATTTTCGATGTTTGTGTCAATCAAAAACTAGGTATCAACGGTGAAAACATGGTTTATTTAGATCTTTCTCATAAAGATCCACATGAACTTGATGTAAAACTTGGTGGTATCATCGAAATCTATGAAAAATTCACGGGTGACGATCCACGTAAAGTTCCGATGAAAATTTTCCCAGCTGTTCATTATTCTATGGGTGGTCTCTACGTTGATTACGATCAAATGACGAATATTGAAGGATTATTTGCTGCTGGTGAATGTGACTTCTCTCAACATGGGGGTAACCGTTTAGGCGCGAATTCATTACTATCTGCCATTTACGGTGGTACAGTTGCAGGTCCTAATGCTGTTAAATATGTTGAAAATATAGATAAATCCTATGTCGATTTAGATGAAAGCATTTATCAAAAACGTATCGATGAAGAACAAGCGCGTTTCGATAAACTTCTAAATATGAAGGGAACGGAAAACGCCTACAAATTACATCGTGAACTAGGTGAAATTATGACAGCAAACGTAACGGTTGTGCGTCATAATGATCGCTTACTTGAAACGGATAAGAAAATTGTTGAGTTAATGAAGCGTTTTGAAAACATTGATATGGAAGATACACAAACGTGGAGTAACCAAGCCGTATTCTTTACGCGTCAATTATGGAACATGCTTGTATTGGCACGTGTCATTACGATCGGGGCATATAATCGTAATGAATCACGTGGTGCACATTACAAACCAGAGTTCCCAGAACGTAATGATGAAGAATGGTTAAAACATACAATCGCAACATATAATGGGCCAACTGAAAAACCTACGTTCACTTATAAACCAGTGGATGTAAGTTTAATTGAACCTCGTAAACGTGACTATACTAGTAAGTCAAAAGGGGGTAAAAAATAATGGTTGAAACGAAAGAACAAGTTTCAAATGAAGGACAACAACAGCAAACAACACATCATAATAATAAAACGATTAAATTGATTATTAAACGTCAAGATAATGCAAATTCAAAACCATATGAAGAAGGTTTCGAAATTCCTTATCGTGAAAATTTAAACGTAATCGCTTGTTTAATGGAAATTCGTCGTAACCCTATCAATGATAAGGGTGAAAAAACGACACCTGTTACTTGGGATATGAACTGTCTTGAGGAAGTTTGTGGTGCATGTTCAATGGTTATCAACGGTCGTGCTCGCCAATCTTGTTCAACAATCGTAGACCAATTAGAACAACCGATTCGTATTGAGCCGATGAACACGTTCCCTGTGATCCGAGACTTACAAGTTGATCGCTCACGTATGTTTGATAATTTAAAACGCATGAAAGCATGGATTCCTGTAGATGGCACATACGATTTAGGTCCTGGACCACGTATGCCTGAAAAGAAACGTCAAACAGCTTATGAGTTATCTAAATGTATGACGTGTGGTGTGTGTTTAGAAGTTTGTCCTAACGTGACGCCTTCAAATGACTTTGTGGGTGCACAAGCCATTTCACAAGTACGTTTGTTTAACTTGCATCCAACTGGTGCAATGACAAAAGATGAACGACTTGATGCATTGATGGATCAAGGTGGTTTACAGGCCTGTGGTAACTCACAAAACTGTGTTCAAGCATGTCCGAAAGGCATACCTTTAACAACGTCAATTGCAGCACTTAATCGTGAAACATCATTCCATATGTTCAAGTCATTCTTTGGCTCAGATCATAAAGTAGACTAATACCATTAATTTAGAAGCGGAGGCCATGTGTCTCCGCTTTTATTATATTCAAGTTAAGATTTGGATACATCATTGAGCGATATAATTTCATTCATAGCATGATGATGCGTTAGGAATGTAAAGAATGTGACTTATCAACATATGCGGTGTATGATAAAATGTACAACAAGTATAAAAAGAATAGGATGAAGAAAATGGAGAGACCTATCGGCGTCATAGATTCGGGAGTAGGAGGTCTCACAGTCGCAAAAGAAATCATGCGACAATTGCCAAACGAAACGATTTATTATCTCGGTGATGTGAGCCGTTGTCCTTATGGTCCTAGATCTCAAGAAGAGGTACGTCAATTTACAATTGAAATGGCGAACTATTTAACGCAATATGATATTAAAATGCTTGTTATTGCATGTAATACTGCGACAGCCGTCGCGTTAGAACCCTTACAAAAACAACTCAAAATACCAGTTATAGGTGTAATTGAACCAGGGGCACGTACTGCAATTATGACAACAGAAAATCATAGTGTCCTTGTTTTAGGTACAGAAGGTACAATTAAGTCCGAAGCATACCGTCAACATATTAAGCGCATTAATCCTAATGTTGAAGTACATGGTGTCGCATGTCCTGGCTTTGTGCCGCTAGTTGAAGAACTCAAATATAAAGATCCTACTATTACAAGTATTGTGATTCATCAAACGTTAAAAAGTTGGAGACATATTAAAGCTGATACTGTTATTTTGGGATGTACACACTATCCCTTATTATTCCAACCCATTAATGAGTATTTTAATCGTGCAAAGACAGTCATTTCATCTGGATTGGAAACGGCACGTGAAGTGAGTGCATTACTCACATTTAGTCATGAACATGCCCACTATAACCCTCAACCAAAGCATCGATTTTTTGCGAATGGTCAAACTACGCATATTGAATTTATTATTAAAGAGTGGTTAAAATACAAGCATGTCAAAGTGGAAAAAATTCATTTAGGCTAGGAGGACAAAATTTATGAATGATATTGTAATTGCATCATCAAATAAAGGAAAGATTAATGATTTTAAAGTCATTTTTTCTGAATATAATGTCATCGGTATAAATGAACTGATAGATGATTTTGATGTTGAAGAAACAGGAACAACGTTTGAAGAAAATGCCCGCTTAAAATCAGAAGCTGCAGCAAAAGCATTACATAAAACAGTGATTGCAGATGACAGTGGCTTAGAAGTTAACGCCTTGGATGGTGCACCAGGTGTTTATTCGGCACGTTTTGCGGGTGAAGATAAAGATGATCACGCCAATATCGATAAAGTATTATCATTGTTAGAGGAACAAACAGATCGTTCGGCACGTTTTGTGTGTGTGATTAGTATGACAACTGCTGACGGAGAGACACACACATTTAAAGGTACGGTGAATGGTGAAATTACACTTGCTCGAATCGGTGAGAATGGTTTTGGCTATGATCCAATATTCTATGTTCCTGATAAAAATAAAACGATGGCACAATTATCTGCAGAAGAAAAAGCTCAAATTTCACATCGCCGACGCGCTATCGATCAACTTCAAGTGTACATGGAAGGGACCGAATCGAAATGAAATTGATACTTGTAAGTGATAATCATTCAGAAACAGGTATTTTACATGAAATTTATGATAAACATGATGATGCAGATACATTTATTCATTTAGGAGATTCTGAATTCACCTATCAAGATACAGAATTAAATTTGTATCGACGTGTGAAAGGAAATATGGATTTTTACCCAGAATTTCCAGAGGAAGACACAATCACGATACAAGGGGCGACATTCTTTTTTACACATGGCCATCGTATGGGTGTGAATCAAGGCCGTGACATGTTAGCACAACACGCTAAAGCACAGGGTGCTACATTTGCGTTTTATGGTCATACGCATATTGCTCGTTATGAATATCTTCAAGGGATACATGTGATAAATCCTGGTAGTATTACACATTCACGTAGTACCGAAGAAGAAACATATGCTGAAATAAAACTTGATGATGGAGAAGGGACACTTAATTTCCGTAATCGTCAACATGATATTTTAAGTACTGTACCATTTCAATATTAAAATCGAGCGACCATCATCTATAGTTAAATTATAAAAAGGCTAAGCACAATCAACGTGTTTAGCCTTTTTATATGAATTAATGACGAGTCATATGTTAATTGCGCGTACATCATGCACGTGATAGGTTTTGTTTTACAGCTTGAACCAATGCTTTACCTTCTTGTTTAGATACAAAATCAAAAATATAAGCTTCATCGCTAAACGTCTTTATGACTATACGATAAGGCTTAAATGAGAATCCAAATTTAATAAGTTGAATCTCATTGAATAAAAATTGAGAACGTATTTCTTGATCAGCTAAAAGACCCTTAGCTTTAAAGTAAACACCATCTTCTTTTAAATAAAGTGTACCATGCACATAATTCGCATTAATAATGAGCATTGAAGCAAGAACTTGTAATGGTTCATTTTTTATCTTATTCATTGAGACACCCTCTGTTATCTTTTAAAATAATGGTATCATATTTTTTTAACCTTTTATAAGTAAAACATGATTTTCTTATTAATTGAAAATAACGTACAAGGTAGTTAATACGATCTTAATAAAAAGGAGTACTCAATGTTCACAATTACTGAAATTACCGAGGCATTAAACCAAAAAAGAGTGAAACACATATATCAACGATTTTCTAAATCACTACAATCACATATAAGCTATAGAGCATTTAAAAAACTATTTAAGTATTATTGTAAACATTACGGTAAGAGTGACATTTATCTCGATCGCTTTAATGCGGGTAACGGTGAAGCGGTATGGTACAGTTCCAATCGTGATGCGGGGATTAGCATGACTTTTCATCAATATGAAATTACGTCAATGTTACTTTTACCAATAGATACAGAGCCATCACATGTATTAACAACGTTTAATCAGTACATTATGCCAGTAGAAAATGAATTTTATATTTTTTGGGGCGGTGACAATGCGTTGTTAAATTATCATTATCCTACTGAAACACAACGGTATGCGTATGACTTAGTGATATTAAAAGACGGTCGGTCGTTTCATCACGATGGTAGTCAGTTACGCCATTACTATTGTTTTGGCACACCAGTCATTGCGCCGAGTGAGGGTGAAGTAGTGGCGCTAAATGATGATAGAGAAGACCAACAGCCTGGTGTCGTGGACGCACAAAACCTATTAGGGAATTATGTCATATTGAAGCATCGCGAGAATGAATTTAGCCTTATCGCACATTTAAAGCAACATTCATTAGTCGTAGGTGTAGGAGATAAAGTGAAACAGGGGGAACGGCTTGCTTTATGTGGCAATAGTGGTCATTCAACAGAACCACATATTCATTTTCAAGTGATGACGGATATTAACCATACAAGAGGGAAGTCCATGAAGATACAGTTCATAGATCAACATCAATATGAAAAAGGCGACATTGTATCAGGTTTAGAACAAATGAAATGACAACGCCTTAAAAATAAAATATTGTATTTTGCACCGCATTAATATACACTCATATTAATTGCTGTAAAGGGGGGATTTAAGGAGTAATTCAACTCTAAAAAAGATGAATTTACTTTAAAATTATGGTGAAAATACATATTAAAATTAGAAGAACAACACCGTCAGAATGCATTAAAGGTATCATTGGCATGACTGTAATAATAGGGTACGTGTTAGTGTTAAAGCAACTTTTTACTAAGGAGAATCTATGATGGATAAATTAACGATAATCAAACTACGCACGTTTTTAAACTATTTCATAGGTCTCATCGCGTTAATCATTGCGATATGTACCTTATTTTTATAAAGTACCAAAATGAAAGGCCACCTTGTCACATTTTACGTGATAAGGTGGCTTGTTTTTATTTATTTTTAAGTTGATAGATACGATAAAGAAGAGGATGAGTGACACATATAAAGTCTCCAACCAGTTCTTCGATATACCCGCCAAATCCTTTTTTGAATTGTAGTACACCATAGTCTTCAGCTTTAGGTGAAAAATCACCAGTAATGCCATAAAAATTATAACGGTCTATATGTTGTTGTTTCGCATGTTGAATCATATGCCACTGTAAGACATAACTGCCCATAAACTTGTTGAATTCAGGATCTGATCCACTAAAAAGATAGACCATTTCATCTTTTGTTTCAGCAAAAATTGCCGCAGCTAAATGGAGTGTATTACCATGTTTCGATCGTAATTGATTTGCTACTGTCATATTTTCTTGCAACTTATCATAAATAATTTGTTGTTCTTTTAATTTATTTTGTTTTTTCTTAGATAAAGGTTGCGTTTGATTTTGCAACTGTTTTTTTATCTGTTCATCTATGTCATGTGCTTTAGTTTTTAAAATGTCAATATGTTCATTTAAATGGATATAGGCCAATTGAATCGACGTGATTTCTGGATAGTTCCTTACAAATTGTTCTAAATAAGATTTGGTAAACAGTGAAAAGCCATGTTTGATTTCTGCTTTCTGATAAAGGGCATAAAAAGCATCCATTTCATTTACAGAAAGCGTCTTAACTTTAACGCCCATTTGCATGGCTTTTTTAATACTATGAGCAGTATTGTATTCCATCCCTTTTAATATCGAGGATGGTGCTTTGTCTTTTAAATCTAAAATAGCTAACCATCTTGCTTGGCTTAATTCAGAATAACCTGTTGAAAAACCTTGATGTTGATATTGAAGCGTGTTGAATGTCTCTATTAGTGATGAAATATTAAAATCTTCTACAATATTCCCTTTAAAATCACGTATATGACGTATCACATAAGGGTCTATCAGCATAAAGATAGTACGCCTCTTTTTAAAATACTTTTTAAGCTCATTGAAATAAAATTCAACCAATGTTGTATTTGAATAATCCAACATCGGTCCTCGATGGCTATAAACGTAATTAAAATATTTTAGTAAAGGGGCAGCGGTGAATAATCCTGCTGCAACAATGTTATCGTTATCATCTTTAACCCCTAAAAGGGCCACATGAAGCCCCTTTTCTTTTCGCGCTTGATAATGTTCTATAGATTGTGTGTACTGTTTAAAGTGATGATTGATGTATTGATGATATTCATCTGGTGTAAGTTCTACAAATTTCAAAAAAGATACCCCTTTCTAAGACGCGGTCAATAAATGACTTATGGCGAGATGTCTAAAAATTAATGAAGTACGATTCCCAAAATCATTTATAAAAAACAATTATATTGCTATCACAATAGCATAAACACTATGTGTTTGTCATGTATATGAAAGTTGTGTAATATTTAATATTGAAATATAAGAGGGTATGATAAGGATAGTAAAAATAAAAAAAGAAAAATCTTGTTATGAAATTAACAAAGATTTTTCTTTTGATTTTCCAGTAGTATACCAGTAGTATAAAGGTCAAAAATTTATTTTAATTTAGTAGTTATCAGGGTACATTGTGCGTGCTAACTGATCGTAAAGTCTTTCTAATTCACCTTTTGATTGCGCCATTAGACCATAGTTTTTCTTCTTTAACGCAATTTTAGCTTTGAATTTCGCGGCAGTTAATTCGCGTTTGAAATAATCGGGTTGACTAACAGATGATAAAAGTTTTACATAAATTTTATCGTATAATTCTTTTAGTTCTTTTTCCATTTGTTGGTTATGATAAGTGCTAGCTTCTTGTGTACTTGCTTGTGCGTCTACTGTCCCCAAAGTTGAAAACGCTGAAGTTGCTAACATTGTTGCTGCAAACCCTGTAATAATAAGTGATTTAATGTTCATTCTAGTATATACTCCTTCTGTCTTGGTCATATGATTTTGCTTACGTGATTAGTATAATTGATAAATTTCAATAAAAACATTAATTCCATATTAATTTACCTTTAATAATAATATGTAAAATAACACATTTATGACACGCATGAGCGTCACAAGTTTTATGGAGTTATTCGACTTATTATGTTGTTTTTTAATTTAAATGTTTATAAATGGATTATGAGAGGTAGAGAGTTAAAGCTCAAATAATTACTTTATTCGAGTCGAATTGAAATACTGTAACCTTTAGGTTGCGGTATTTTTTTGTGATTTTACAACAAAAAGGAAATGTAGTATAGTGGTTATCCATTTCATTTTAATGAAGCAATGAATAATAAATTCAAAAATGACATACATATTTATATATATTAAAACGGTGCTATAGTAGAAATGCCAAAGGGTGTAATGGCACATTGATGAATTAGTATTTTTTATAGAGAGGACTGTTGAAAGATGCGTTATTTAAGAAGGTGTAAAAGTGTTTCAGTGGATGTATCACTTCTAAATTAAAATTAAATTTAGAAGTGAGGATAAATAATGAACTACAATAAAATATTTAACAAATCATTTATAATGCTTTTCGTTAGCAATTTCTTCATATTTATTGCTTTTGAAATGCTATTACCGGTTTTACCCGCGTATTTAAATCAAATGCAAGCGAGTCCATTACAAATTGGTTTGATCGTGTCACTCTTTACAATTGGTTCAGTATTGATTAGACCGTTTATTGGATACTATATGATTAATCGTAATGTTAAAATGATCGTTATTTTAATTACAGCGATGCTACTAATTGTCACAATGAGTTACCCATTTTTAGAAATTATTGTGATTTTAATGGCGTTACGTCTATTCCATGGTGTATTGTGGGGTGCCTCAACGACAGTCAACAATACACTAGCCATTGATTATCTTCCTGAAAATAAGTTAGGGGAAGGTATAGGATATTTCTCAATTTCTACGACAGCAGGAGCAATTATCGCACAAAGTTTAGGAATATTTGTCTATAATGCCTATTCATTTAATATTTTAATTGTTTGTGCTACTGCTCTGAATCTATTTGCTTTAGTGATGTTAACGATGCTTGATACGCCAAAAAAGGCGCATGTAGACGTTAAAGGGTTTAAATTTTTAGAATCATTAATGTTGAAAGCGACACGTTTTCAATCTATATTAGTGGTGTTGTCTACGTTTAGTTTTGGATCCATCGTTACATTTCTTGTTATCTTTAGTGAGCAACGTCATATACCGAGCGTCTTTTTGTTCTTCGTAATTAATGCGCTCGTATCAACGCTTATTCGTCCTATTACAGGTCGTTGGTATGATAGGAAAGGACCATGGAGTATTATTATTTTTTCAGCGATCATTGCGTTCATATCCATGATTGTCCTTGCGATGACACACACTTTGCCAATGCTCATCCTATCAGCGACATTATTCGGTGCTGGATATGGAACGTTAATGCCTAGTCTTCAAACATGGGCCGTACAAAGTGTTGATCATGCGAAAAGTAGTTTGGCCAATGCGTCATTCTTTTCAAGCTTTGATTTAGGATTTGGTATGAGCTCATTGTTACTCAGTATCTTATCCAAATGGCTATCAATACAGATGATTTTTTTCATTTCATCTTTAGCGTTTTTACTTGTATTCATTTTGGTCATTCACAATGCCTATCAGTGTCGACGTTCACGTCAATGATGTATTGTAAAAATGTCTATTCAATTTAAGGCAGACCAGAAGTTTAAAAATGATGATGCCAACTTCTATCGTATTTATTGGCTAATTATTAAATTTAAACAAAAAATATTAAAAGTATGTTTAAAATATAAGTAATGTGGATATATAATACTATCTCTTGCTAGAAGTAAGCACTTCTATCTTCCAACCGTAGCCGTTGTGGTTGCGGTTTTTTTATGCACTTAAAAATAAAAAAACAACACGTTACTACTTTGAATGATAAAAGGTTATCCGAAATTATATATCTTGATATAATAGGTTGTGTAACTCTGAAGTGAATGGTACAGTTTATCTTAATGATAGTTTGGTTGGTACCTTGTCACATTTATGAGGATGCATATTGCATAATATTAAGGTTTTAGATTAATGGATAGTGTAAAGAGGGATAAATATGCAAAAGAATAATAATGTTTTGTCAATCATAAATATTGTTACGCAACTCATAGCTACTGCGGTGATTGTTATTCAATTTATTCAAAAAAAGAAGCGCGGAAATCGTACATAATTTGAGAACAATGCATTTTCAAAGTCTCGATGTAGAACTGAAAATACAGAACAATGAGGTTTATTTGTGATTTGTTACTTTTAGGATTGGGATATAAATCGTTAAACGTATGATTGCCCCTTTTTCTAAGCGCCTGACCTCAATATGGATTTTCGGTTTGATGCCTCAGAAATTTTGCCCAAGGGATGAATCACAATTCATACCATGGTCCATCACTAAGGTTAAATTTATCTATTGAGATAGATAATAGCCAATAAAGTTCATGTATAAATGAATTTTTTGGCTTTTTTAATTTACAGAGGTACTATGTCCCAGCCCTTGTTAGAGCGCTTTTTTTGGGAGACAATCACGTAACAATATGAACGTTTCATCTAATATTTATGTATTATGTCTATAGAGGCACGACAGGTAAAGTGACGTTAATTTATGAAAAACTACTGTGGGATAAATTAGAAGTTGTGTAATAAATTAAGGCTAGCCTGTTTTAGTATGTTAAAATATGATGAGAACGGGGTCTAAACCCATCTAATTAAAAGAAGGTGTTGTACTGTCAATAAAGCTAGTGGGTATAAAGTTGGCTAAAAAAGTATTTTGATGTTACGTTGTTGTTTTATTCTCCTTGCTTTTATGACATGTTTAAAGGAATTTATACGTTAACTTTGACATGTGTAATAATATGATTTTTAAGGAGGCTTTATTTTGAAAATCTTTTTGAGTTTTTTATATTTTTTTGTATCTTTTTTTGTAATGTATTCTTTACTTAACTATGTATTTTCAAAAGAATTTAATGTCTTTCTAAATCTGATTGCTACGCTGATATTCGCATTATTTATGACGTTATACGTATTTGTACTCAAAAGGAAGAGACATAAAAAGTAATCGACGCATTAGTTTAAAGAAGATGTATTGATATTAAGTAGAATCGTGTACAAACGTTAATGTTGAATGTTGGCATAGCGCGAGATATATCGTCGGTCATTCGACAAGTTAGGGGTTTATAAGGTTCATTGACGTGTTATCAATGGAGCCACTTTGATTTTCGACATAAGGTGATGTCTATAAATTTAAAACTTTGACTAGATAGGTTAATACATTTTGTGGTACAGAAGGAATTGAGATTTTAAATTCAACTTAATAGCATATTACTCTTAGTTACAGTTAATGTTTAAATTAACTTTTTGGAATGAACTTTTTTTATTATGATATTTAAGGTAACTGTTTCAGCGATTGCCTTTTTCATAAAAGCGTTGAGTGCTGTTTAAATCACAATATAGCGCATAACGACAAACACTCAAATAAATCAAAATGCCGTTATATCAACGTTTATAGTGACGTGATATAACGGCATTTTAACAATATAAGTATTTTAGCGTCCTGGGAGGGATGATTAAAACTCTATAACGACGGGTTTTATAGGCTTTTGGGTCCCTATTGGGTCCCTAAAACTTACATTGCGCTAATTATCTTTGTTGCTTTTTCGTTTTCCTCTTTATATGTTTCTTCAAGTAAATGGGAATAAACTTCAGTAGTAACAGATATATTTTTGTGACCTAATCTTTTGGAAATGTAATATATAGAAATGCCTTTTGCTAATAAATATGAACAATGTGTATGGCGTAGCGCGTGTGAAGTGATTTCTTTGATACCTAGATTGTTGCAATAAGCTTTCAAACGTTTGTTGACTGCGTTGTTTGTAAGTTCACCGAAAATCGAGCCATCCATTGTTCTAGGTATTCGATCAATAGATTTGATAATATGATTCATATCTTTTTGGCTAATAGATACATAACGTGGTGACGAATCAGTTTTATGTTCATCAATGTATATTTCACTTTTAACCTGATTAATATATTCACGCTTTAAATTCAAAGCTCCACTAATCCTGCACCCTGTGCATATCATAATAAACAGCACCAGTGCTGAAGCATTATCTTTAGTAATTAAATGTTGTTTTAATATTTCATAATCTTTTAGGTTGATAAACTTACTATCTTCACTTTTATTAGGGTTACTAGCACGATAACTCACTTTGAAAGTAGGGTTCTTTGCTATAAGTCCTTCATAAACAGCATCGTCTAAAGATGTCCTAATGTAGCCGTTTAACTTTCTAATAGATTCTTTAGAATGCGTTTTTGAAAATTCATTAATAAAATCTTGGTAGTGATACCTAGATAGGTCTTTTAATTTTTTATTTCCGATAGGGTGGTTATTGATATGTTCTATAGCAGAAGCGTAAGACTTATAAGTTTTAGGTGTCACAGTGGACTTCTTAAACGTTTCGCACCATGTTTTGAAATAGTCATAAAGTGTTAAATTAGGCTCGTATTCAATGCCTTGCCTTAACTCATTTAACTTATCTAATCCCGCTGAATTAGCCTCACGTTTAGTCCTAAAACCTTTCTTTCGATATCTTTTACCCTCGTATTTAAACTCATATTGCCACTTTTTTCCGTCATAACATCGTGTTTGCATACTATCCCTCCTCAAAAAGTAAAAAAAAATAATAAGGGTACGTGGGAGTACCCAATATATAGTTTAATGCTATTAAAATTAAACACATTGATAAATACATGTTATAATTAAAGAAAAAAGTAGGTGATATTTTGCAAATTTTACTATTATTAATTACGACAGGAATACCTGGTTTTTATACTTACTTTTCTCTATCAAACAAAAACTTAGTGTATTTCAATAGTGATAACAAAAGAGTTATTCTTAGCTTTTTTTCAATTGTTTCCATTTTTTTATTTTTATTAATTCTCAGTTTGTTTTCAGGTATTAATAATGTGAATGAATTATTTCAAAATTTAACTTTTACAAAATTATTATTATCACTGATAGTCAGCATATTATTAACTATTGTTTTAACAGAATTTGTGTATACAAATGCCATGAAGTTTTACAATCTGTTTAATAATCACAACCGCGAAAATATAGGTTTAAATAGAACGGAAACTTTACCCGTTCATTTATTAAAATACGAAGATAATAGATATAAGATGTTCATAACTGTAAAAGATTTTAATGGAAACATCATTGAAAAAGGGTTCCTCGATAATTATTCAAGAAAGCATAATCGAAACATATTACTTGATACTAGATTTAATGATAATTACCATCACTTTAAACAAATATCTGAATACGAAGACTCATATATAGACTTCGAAAACCAAGTTAAATTAGAGTATTTATATATTGATAAGAAGATATACACTACTACTTCTTCTTAGATTCTTCAATTATTTTCTGAAGTTGTTCCTGGGTCAACTTTAGATCGCTACCTGATTCATCATTCCTGAACTCGCCTTTATTAGATTTATTTTCTGGCATAATATCACCACCTTACAACGTCTACTAAAGTAGGCGTTTTTTAATCCCCTTAACCTCTAAGTTATTCTTCAATACCAATCTTTTTATTATTTCCAGAGAGTAGATTAGAAAATTCTTCTTTTGTCATGTTTTTCAATTCTTCTTCTGTAATTGTTTCAGTAACGCGGGGGAAGCTATTAACTCTTTTTAAAATTTCTACTAAGTCCCAACCTGTTTCTTCAGTAATATCTTTTATATTCATTTTAATCAAACTCCCTTAAGATAATAAGTTAAATTAAGATAAGTAACAAAGGTAGTACAAGTAAAGCTAGTGTTAAAATCACAAATGATAAATCTTCTCCCATATGGTTATCAATACGTTTATACAACTTATACATCTCACTTGTAATATATAAATAATATTGATAAAATATAATTGGTTCTCCTAATTAGCGAAGAACCTAACAGTTATTTTCATTTTGGCCGCTCCCTGTCACATTGGAGCGGTTTTTTCTTGAAGAATAAAAATTAAATTGTTATAATGCAATCAGTTCACTGATGAATAGTGAGCTATCATGAATATTTGTATTTGTTTGCCGCTCCTTTTCCCATGAGGAGCGGTTTTTTGAATCAACTTACACTTTTTTAATACCAAATACCAATAATACTAAAGGTATAGAGAGGAAGATAGGCATTATAATAACTAAAGGTAAAGTCATTATAGCTATAAAAAGAAACGTTTCGTCGATTTTATACTTAATTTTTTTCAAATTTTATTCCTCCAGTTTTTCTATCATTATAATTCACATTAATATAAATGCTAATATTCCTAATAAGGTAATTATTGATAGGAGAATAGTTAAAAGAGTGTAAAAGCCATTGTTATTTTTATCAATCATTAATATCCTCCCACGTTCTACCTAAAAGAAACTTTTTGAATTCTTCTTTAGTCATGTCTTCTAAACTTTTAATAGTGATTTCTTCTGTAACGTATGGAAGACTATTAATCCTTTTTAAAATTTCAATTAAACTCCATCCTGTGTTATCAGTTATTTCTTTTAAGTTCATGTATTAGATCCCCCTTGTTGTTCTAAACTTTATCTAGATATAGTGATTTAAATATGAAGGCTACTATCTTTTATTTTTGGCTCGAAATAAGTATTCCTGTTACTTTTCCATCTGTATTTAAATCAAAAGATGCATAGTAATTTTTGTTTGATTTAGTAGAATAGTATGTTCTTATATTAGATTTATCAATCTTCTTTAATGTTGCATCTTTCTCCATATAGTCGTGGACTTGTTGATCTATAATAGATTTGTCATTTTTAAAATCAAGAGGGTAATGATTAAAACTTCGTTTCACATGGATGATCTCATCATCATTATTTAAAAAATACGTAGTTGTATTATCATTACTTGGATAGGCGATAGACCCTTTTCTTTTAATGTTTTTATCATTTAATTTATTATAAACAATGTTGTTACTTGATCCCCGGACTTTATAGTCAGATTCCAGTTGTTTTTTGCTTTCATTAGAAGAATTATTTTGATTTTTCTCTTCATTTTTACTGCAAGCAGTAAAAATTAAAACACATGCTATAATTAAAGTAATAATAATTTTCATTCTTTGAATCACCTATTTTTTTAAAATTTTATTTTAAGTATTCAGAGTAAATTAGATTTGTTCATTCCTATACTCTTCTTCAACGTATTTTTTCACTAAATATTCTAATATTAAAGGAGTCATGAGTGGATTATTTTCAAATTCTTGACGCAATTCTTTAATCTTTTGAATTAGCTTCTCTTCTGGATTAAGCAAGATTTAATCCATCCTATTTTTTATAAAATCACTTTGCCGACTAATTTAACGCTTTGATTCTCATAAAAATGAAGGTCTTTGTAATTTTTATTTAATGAGATTAAAGTTAATCTGTCATCTTCTACAATCACCTTCTTTAAATACGCCTCTTCTTCAATGATAAATATTCCTATTTGACCATTCTTTATATTATGCGTTTTCTCCACAAATATAATTTCGCCATCTTTAAACATAGGTTCCATAGAGTCACCGTTAACTTTCAATGCTAAATCATGTGGAGGTACTGGAGCCTTAACCATTTCAGTAAATAACGTTTCTTCATGCAGACGTTCTCCCACACCTGCAGAGACGCAACCGTTAACATTAACTTCAATTTTATCTTGTTTATAAGAATTAATATCGACAACATTATCGCCTTTGGAATTCTGTTCTTCTAGTTGATCGTGAGCATAGTTGAGGACGTTTTGTTGGCGAGGGGGAGTGAGTTTTATTAGTGTTGTAATTGATTCAGTGATTACCGAATCGTCTAAATCCATTACATTTTCGGGTTTGATATTTAAACCTTTACAAATTTTTATAATATTTTCTACTTTGGCGTTGAATACACCTCGTTCCAAAATAGAACGAACTGTTGTATAAGCTAACCCTATATCTTCTGAAAAAGCTTTTACTGAACCAGATTTCATTTCCATCAAATGTTTTAAATGCTTTTCTTTATCCATTTTGGTTACCTCATTTCTAAAATATACTTATATAATAACATGCGAAAAATCGTATATCAAGGTAAAGAAAATAAAAAAATACGAAAATTAGTATTGACTAAATACGAAAATTCGTATATAGTGTACTTAAGCACTTCAGCAGTGCTAATTTTTAAAATATGAAATACGAAAATTCGTATAATTGGAGGAGGTACTATGTTGACCAATTTAGAAAAGGTCAGAAAACAGAATAAAGTATCTCTGGTGGATATCGCAGATTTATTGGAAGTTCGATATCAAACAGTATCAGATAAGATTAACGGTATTTCAGATTTCAAATTCGGAGAAGCGTTACTTATTAAAAATACTTTCTTTCCAGAGTATGAAATTGAATATCTGTTTTCAAGAGGCGAAGAAAAACAAAAACAACCAACATAAAGGAGGACTAATGATGAAAGATTTCTACGAAAAATTACAAGAATTATTAGAAAAGGCACAAAACAATGATATAGAGCCAATTGAATGGGCTCAAGTAAATGAAGAGTCGGGTGATGAAACAATCATTACTACAAAATTTAAATATAAAGTCCCTACGCCGAATAAGCATAAGGACTGAAAAAAACTAAAATCTAGGCAAGCTCAGCAGATTATCTGCTTCTGTTCCATTTCCAACTGTGCGAATGTAGGGAGAACGTCCTAAAGGATGAACAGACTCAACATTTGCTCTAGAACTGTAAGAAGTTGTATAGAAATATTCCATTCCACTATCTAAATATCTTACAACTTGAGAAACAGTTTCAGAGTGACCATTATGCAATAATACTTCGCTGATTTTTTCAGTTCCATTATTTGCATTACTAGTTAGCCTAATTCTTTTGATTTCATAAGCCATATATTAATCACCACCAATCTGACGCAATAGCATCAGTAAAATTATAACACATTATATTTTGTAGAACTCAATTCATTAAAAATATACATGTATACAAGTTTTAGAGAAAGGAGCATAAACAATATGCAAGAATTACAAATTTTTAATTTCGAAGAATTACCAGTAAGGACATTAACAGTAGAGGACGAGCCATATTTTGTAGGTAAAGATGTGGCTGAGATTTTGGGTTATTCAAAAGCTCGAAATGCTATTGCTAAACATGTTGATTTTGAAGATAAAAAGGACGCCCCAATTCGAGGCCCCCTTGGCGGCACCCAAAAAATGACAATTATCAACGAATCAGGATTATACAGCTTAATCTTTTCATCGAAATTAGAATCAGCAAAGCGATTCAAACGTTGGGTAACATCAGAAGTTCTACCAGCCATTCGCAAACATGGTATTTACGCAACTGACAATGTGATTGAACAAACGATTCAAAACCCTGATTACATTATTACAGTATTGACTGAGTATAAGAAAGAAAAAGAACAAAACTTACTTTTACAGCAAGAAATCGGAGAGTTAAAACCTAAAGCAGATTATGTAGACGAAATTCTAAAATCTCCAGGAACTATGACAATAACTCAAATAGCTGCTGACTACGGGTTATCTGCACAAAAATTAAACAAGTTACTTCATAAAGCGCGTATCCAACGTCGAGTAGGTAAGCAATGGATTTTATACACAGATCACATGAACAAAGGTTACACAAAATCCGAAACAATTAATATCGTGCGTTCTGATGGTACACCAGACACACAACCACAAACTAAGTGGACACAAAAAGGTAGATTGAAAATTCATGAAATACTAACAGACTTCGGCTATGAAGCAGAAGTAGTCGAAATTTAACCCCACAATCGAACAACCAAATTAAGGAGGGGCAAACAATGCAAGAGGAGAACAAAAAACCTCAAACTACTCATGGCAGTGAGCAGAGTGAGGGTGAAGAATTTAAATTAGGATTAAATATCAACCTTAATCTTTAGATAAGTAACCTTCATTTTGTAATTTCTCTAACGTAGTTAAAAGAACATTATTAGATGCTGCAGTTGAAATTCTCATTATGACAGTAAACAACTTGTTGAAATCTAATTCACCATTTACATCATAAGCATCATTAACTTGTTCTTGTATTTTTTCTGGAGTCAGCATATCGTTTTGAATTTCTTCAACTGATTCAGAAACAATTTTATACATTTCAGACATTATTAACACCTTCTTTCTTATAAGGAGTTAAATAAATTATAACAGAAAGGAGAATGCGAGATTGAACGAAGAGCATAAAAAGGAATTAATGTCGATATTAAATGACAAAAATCATCATTTAACAAAAGCCAAACTATTATTACTCGCTTTAAGAAGAGGGAGTGCAGATTACAATCGTTCAGTCGGCTATTTAATAAAGTGTTTGAACGAGAATAACCGACCGAAAGAAGAGTTTAAAACACAATCGATATTACCAATACTGTTATCGATACTAGCAACGATAGTGTCGATAGTAGCAGTGGTATTGCAAATTTTAAATTAAGGGGGCCAAATAATGTTGGACAAACTGAAAATTAAAAAGTATTTGGAAGTAATTAAAACGCTAACACGCAGAAACTTACTAACAATAAAAGTCAAAGATGTCAATAGCGTACCCGAAGTCATTTATAAAGGTAAAAAGCTCAAGTACAAGAAGAATGTTATTTTCTCTTGGGAGACTGCAAAAGATCATATGTATTCAAATGGCTATGACGTCGAAATCGAGCATTATGTTAAAGGGCCAATACGTCGTCCAGGCAGATGTGAAAAGCTAGGATTTAAAAGTCCTTTTAAAGATTAGGGAGGTGCCCTTATGGTTCAAACAATACAAATAACTGCATCAATTCCTGAAGGATTTGTACTCATTGAAAGTGAAAAGTTTAGAGAATTAGAGGATTTAGCAAATGACCCAGTGTGGGATCTAAAAGACCTAAAAAAGAAATTAAAAATGTCGGCTGATGACACTATCAAAGAGAAATTTTTATTTAATCCTAAATTTGAACAAGAACTCAAGCGACTTGGAATTGCACACTATCCTGACGAGTCATTTAATCGATGGAGATTCAACGCTAGAAAAATGAGTAGATATATTGACGAAAACTTTGCCGAAATTATCAAAGCAAAAGGAGTAGAAACATAGAATGGATAAATTAATGTCATTAATTATTGCGCTAGTCACGACTTTTGTCATTACAACTCCTTTCGCGTTTGAGGCGTACTTCACTACTACAATATTCGTAGCAATACTCACAATGATTACTAGTTACTATGCCTCGAAGTATGTAATTAGTGCATAAAAAAAGACTGAATGTAGGGGAAACCAACAAACAGTCTGGGATTGATATTGTGCGAAATATCTAATTACATTATATCAAGATTCCAAACATTAACAATATACAATGTGTGTTTTTTTGGATGAGATTACACAAAAAAAGACTGAATGCTAGCGGCAACTAGCAAACAGTCGGGGTCGGTCATAAACACTTTAATATCCGACCTCATTATATCAAATAAGGAGGTAAACGCAAATGTATTACGAAATCGGACAAGAATTTTCGAAAACAATCACGATAGATGGTTTCAAATTTTACATGTACGTAGCCAAAACAGAATTCGGCGTCGATGTAACGATTCAAGATCGTGATGACAATACAATAAGTGAAATCACAATAAATGACGTATCTGGTATGGACAGTGCTACTGACCTTTTAACGCAAGATGCGCGTACATGGATTGAACAAAACGTAGATGAATATGACCACATTATGAATCGACTGTTAGGAGGGTTTCGATGAGTAACTTATTCGATCTAAACGAAAGCGAACTTGAGATTCTTGAAATGCTTGAAAATGAAGAGTTGAGTTTTGAGGACGTAAAAGACACTTTGGACTCAATTCGAGAAGAACAAAAACGTAAATACGATTTTATGCAAAAAATGATTCTGTCATTAAAAGGTGATGTTAATACATTGAAAGAGCGTGAAACATCACTAAATAAACGAAGAAAATCCTATGAAAGTAAAATAAAATCACTACAAAATTACATGCTGGACTCAATGAAGTATAAAGGCGAAACAAAATTTAAAACTGAAGAATTTACCTACTTTATAAGAAAATCAGAAACTACACAAATTGAAGACGAGAATGTAATACCTGATAAATATAAAACGCCTCAACTTCCTAAAATAGATAAGACACAAATCAAAAAAGACCTAAAGTCAGGTATCGAAGTGTCGGGTGCTTCACTTATCGAAAATGAAAGTTTAGGGGTGAGATAGATGAATAAATCAGAATCTGTTGTCGAAATCAACAAAGCTATGGTGGCTTTCCGTAAAGAAGTCAAACAACCACTCAAAGATAAAAACAATCCTTTCTTCAAGTCGAAATATGTACCTCTTGAGAACGTTGTAGAAGCCATTGACGAGGCTGCAACACCTCACGGGTTGTCTTACACTCAGTGGGCATTAAATGACGGTGAAGGGCGTGTAGGAGTGGCTACAATGCTCATGCATGAAAGCGGCGAATATATTGAATACGACCCCGTTTTTATGAATGCAGAGAAGAACACGCCACAAGGTGCTGGTTCGTTAATTAGTTACCTCAAACGTTACTCATTATCAGCAATATTCGGAATTACAAGTGATCAAGACGATGACGGTAATGCAGCAAGTGGAAAGAATAACAACCCTAAGCAACAGAATAGAACCCAATGGGCTAGTAGTGAAACGATAGGAACTTTAAAAAAAGAAGTTATAGCATTTACAAACTTGATTAAAGGTACCGATAAAGAAGCACCACAAAATGTAGTAGAACAAAAATTCAACATAAACAACTATAAGTTAACAGAAAAACAAGCAGCAGAAGCTCTTAATAAAATACGAAACAATGCAAAAAATATTACTGGAGGAAATAATAATGCTTAACAGAGCCGTATTAGTAGGACGATTAACAAAAGACCCTGAATTCAGAACGACGCCATCAGGCATAGACGTATCAACATTCACACTTGCGGTAAATCGCAATTTCAAAAGTAAAGATGGAGAACAACAAGCTGATTTTATTAATTGCGTTGTATTCCGCAAGCAAGCAGAAAACGTCAAAAACTATTTAAGTAAAGGAAGTTTAGCAGGCGTTGATGGACGGATGCAATCACGCAGTTACGAAAATAAAGAAGGTCAACGTGTATATGTCACGGAAGTTGTGTGCGACAGTGTGCAATTTTTAGAACCTAAAAATAATGGTCAATCAAACAATCAACCTAAACAACAAGGACAAGCGCAGGATAATCCTTTTGAAAATAGTGATGACGAGTTTTCAGACCTGCCGTTCTGATTGGACGTGGTTATATGCCTTTAATTACAAATTACATCACTCAAGATGACGGCACAACAACTGTTGTTATCTCGGGTGTTGAATTAGGTGATAAGGAAACGCTACTACTCGATAACGGATTCGATGTAGAAGTTGATGTTAACGTCTTAGATCCGTTCCAAATCACTGGTAAACAACGTCGTAAGATATTCGCCTTAGTCAAAGATATAGAAGAGCATACGGGCCAACCTATGGACTATATGAGGCATATGTTCATTGAGTGTGCGAGAACATATCACGGATATGACAATCCGATATCGCTTAGTAATTGCACTCGAACACAAGCTTCACAAATCATCGACATCACATTGGATTGGGTGTTTGAGAACGGAATACCCCTCAGCTACAAAACAAGTGAATTATTAAAAGGGGATAAATCAAAACTCTACTGGTCAACGGTCAATCGGAACTGTGTTATCTGCGGGAAACCTCATTCAGATTTGGCACATTATAAAGCGGTAGGACGTGGGCGTGACAGAACTAAGATAAATCACTATGGCAATCAAGTATTGGCTTTATGCCGTGAACATCACACAGAGCAGCATCAAATAGGTATGGACAGTTTTAACGACAAGTACCATTTGCATGACAGTTGGGTCGATGTGGATGAGCGACTTAATAAAATGTTGAAAGGAGAAAAAATATGAAAAAGCGTGATCACATTATGTATCTATCGTTAATTCTTCTAGAGCTTTTAGCGGCAATAATGGCCCTTGTTTCATTAATTTATTGGTTGTAAATATACCTTTATTTGTGTACAGGCGCAAATAAAATTCTTTAGATATTTTTGAATGTAGTTTAAAGAGAAAGAACCCTTTTTTAGAATTGTAACTTTCCAAATAGATAGGTAATGCGGTGCTATTGTTTCTAATATTTTTCGTTTTAGCTATAAGTGTTTTATTGAAAACTGCTTCTAAATGGATGTCGGAGTTAGCATCATGTAGCTCTATTTTGGTTACTGACACAGGATTTTTAGTTTTATTGATGATATCCAATTCTAAAACGATTCGCGGATATTCAAAGTATAAGTTTTTAAACGAAACATCTATATTTAAAAGGTTTTCTTTATAGTCTACCCAATACTTTCTAATTGTCAAAGAAATAGAAATTATAGAAATTACTAAAGCAATTATTGATATCCAAATCATGATATATCCTCCATTAAATTTATCAATAAATATTATACCAGAAAGGAGAATGTAAATGACTGATCAACCAAGTTACTACTCAATCATTACAGCTAACGTTAGATACGATAACCGCCTTACAGACAGTGAGAAGTTATTATTCGCTGAAATCACATCATTAAGCAATAAATACGGTTACTGCACAGCGAGTAACGGTTACTTTGCAAAATTGTATGAAGTTACGAAACGTACAATATCATCAAGAATAAACAACCTTAAAGACAACGGTTATTTAAAGATAGAGTTTGAATATAAAGGTAATGAAGTTAAGCAAAGAAAAATGTACCCCATGACGCAGACTTCTATACCTATAGAAAAAGATTTCCATAGGGGTATAGAAAGAAATTTCCCACCCCCTATAGAAGCAAACTTCCAGGAGAATAATACAAGTAATAATAATACAAGTATTAATAATATAAATAGAATAGATATATTGTCGGGAGACCCGACATCATATCCTTATCGAGATGTTATAGATTATCTTAACGAACGAACTGGAAAGCAGTATAAATCTACAACAAAAAAGAACCAAACAGTTATACGTGCTAGATCGGATGAAGGATTTAACCTAGATGACTTTAAAAAAGTAATCGATAACAAGGTATCCGAATGGAAAGGTACGGAGATGGAGAAGTACTTACGTCCTGAAACGTTATTTGGCACTAAGTTTGAGGGTTACCTCAACCAACAACAATCTAATGCAGTAGATGAGGACTGGCGAAAGCAGTATGAGGGAGTGTTTTAAATGAATCCCTTTGAAAAGTTAGCTAACAAAGCAGGTTTCAAGAATAAAGTCATAAAACAAGAAATGGGACTACATTGTGATAAATGCGGTAGGGATTATGACTATTATGAATTTGATAATGGTCAAGTCATTAAAGATGGTTGTGATTGTAACATGATAGCACTTGCTAAACAAAAGACAGAGGACTTTAAAAAGAAGCAACAACGTAATAAAGCGAACGCTATATTCAACAAATCAATTATTAACGATGATCTAGCAGACGCAACATTTGATAATTATGTACCGACAAGTCCGACATTAGAAAAAGCAAAAGCGCTGTTAGAACGATACGCTAATAACTTTAGGTTAGATAATAAACAATCAATTCTTTTATATGGTAGTTACGGCACTGGTAAGAGTCATTTATCGATGGCAACTATCAAAAGAGTAAGAGAAAAAGGTCATTCAGTATTGTACATGAACGTACCTCAACTTATTACAACGTATAAAAGCACGTATAACAAAAATACAGCCCTAACCGAAAGAGATTTAGACCAAATTATTGCAGATGTAGATTTGCTTGTACTAGATGATTACGGAACAGCATTAAGTAATTTTGGAATTCAAAAGATGTTTGAAGTGATGGAATCACGTACAGGCAAACACAACATTATAACGACAAATAACAGTAGTAAAGAATTAATACAAAATAAGGATCTAGCCAAGATATTTAGTCGCATGATGAAGAATACAACACCTATAAACATGAATGGCGAAGATTACAGAATGAGAGGTATTAACTTTTGATAGATAAACAATACATCATTAGCCACCTCCATTGTTCAGAAGTATACGCAAATAAGCTCATAGAAAGCGCACAAGGCGATGAAGAATACTTGTATGACCTATTTATACAAAAGTATTCAGAACGCAAGAGACGTAAGGCTATGACGTTATATGAGGTGGATTAATGAAAGAAACTCGAATAGAAATATTTTACACAGATAAAAATAATTTAGATAAACCAATGGGGTCGCCTAGACCTCGATTTAGAAGAGCTGGAGGCTTTGTACAAACTTACATGCCAACAACATATTCGCATCATAAAAATTTTATAGCAGAACAAATGCCGAATCTTCAAAGTGAGAATCAGTTAAAGCTAACTATTGAATTCTACTTTCCACCACTTAAAAGTTGGTCGAAGAAGTTACTTTCTACGATGATAGGAAGTTACAAGAGGACTAAACCTGACTTAGATAATTTATTAAAAACAGTGTTAGACGCAGGCAATGAAAAATTGTGGAAAGATGATAATCAAATTGTAGAAATCAGAACATTCAAAAAATATTCAGATACTGCACGAACAGTATTAGTAATTAATGAACTAGAGGAGAAAGACAATGGCTAAAAAAACAAGAGAGCAACTTTTAATAGAGAAGCGCACATTAAACACGGCTCAAGGTGTGTTTGTATTAAACGATAAAAACGTAGAAGATATAAAGTTTAATAATATGACTTTCAAAACTGTAGCACATAGATTGAATCATAATTGGACTTTAGATGAGGCAACTCAACTACAAAAAACATTTGTGCCTGATCATGAGCATAGAATTGTATTACTACTCAAAAAAGATAATAGTGACGAACAAATACGGGTGCCTTATACAAGAGTCAAAGAAGCTATGGACAAGGGGATAAATCTTCATTCAATAAAAAGAAGGTTTGGCTTGGGGTGGAGTTTAGAAAAGACTTTAACAACACCACCTAGATTATCGGCAGAAGAATTAATGTATGAAGCTATTGCGAATAGTGAAGATAAATTTCAAGACTTGGTGCGCCAAAACAGAATAAGCAAGTTTAAAGATGAAAAATTGAGAGAAGAAAAGCCACACTTATTCAATGGGACACCTCAAAATGTAGGAGGATTAAGAATGGTAAAGATTGATTATAAACACATATGGCAGGATTGGAAAGGAAGGCAGATGAAACTTTTTGTATCGATGTATGCAAACGCTAATCTGAGTGGCAAAAAAGAATTGATAAGAAAGTGTAATTTAAAACGTGCAGAATTAATAGAGATGGACAAATACGATGGCACACAAGAATTCCACAATCTATTACACGATTTAGAAAGGGCGAACGTAAATGACCTTAAACAATAAACTATATATTTTCAAAGCGCGTGTATTACGTGTGATTGATGGGGATACTTTAGAGATGCGCATTGATCTAGGTTTCCATACGCATACGGTACGTAAGGTTAGATTGCTGGGGGTGGATGCGCCAGAACGTGGGCAAGTTAATTACAACGAGGCTAAAGCATTTACTACTCAAACTGTGCTAGGTAAGGACGTGTACGTGCAGACGTATCAAGCCGATGCTTTCGGTAGATATCTAGCTGATGTGTGGTATCAAGATGGCGATAACGAATTTAGACTAAGTCATGAATTGACTGTACGTGGTTTAGTTAAGGAAGGTAGTAAATGGAATGAGGAGGACGAGTAAATGACTGCATGGACGCTTATATTTACTGTTGTTGTTTGTGTGTTAACGGAATATTTCCTTAATCATCGATTCAACAACAAGTATGTAGGTAGGATTTGTAGTTTGGTTTTTATGCTGATTGTGATGGTGCTGTTTATCTCGGTTACTAAATTTGAAGGGGTAAAAGGCTTAGCTTTTGTCACGGCAATTTTTATTGTAAATGTGTTATACGAAATTAGAGTGCTTAATCTCACTAAGGAGGACAAATAAATGAATCAATTAATCGAAAAAGTTGAACAATGGAGCATTGATAAAGGATTACACAATGGAAATCCTGACAGACAAGCGCTGAAAGTGTGGGAGGAATCGGGAGAAATTGCAAAAGCTATGTCACGTAACTGTATAGATGAACTTAAAGACGGCATAGGCGACACAGTGGTTACATTAATAATATTGGCACAACAGCACGGCTGGACATTAGAGGAGTGTTTACAATATGCGTATGACGAGATTAAAGACAGAACAGGCGAAACAAGAAATGGAACATTCATCAAATCCGACGACTTGTAGTAAAGACGTACTACAACGAATCAAGGAGTTACTTAATAAGGAGTGATAGTGTGTTTAAATTACCAGAAAAATATAGAAAAAGTATTAGCGAGTATAAGAATATGTCGCCTGAGGAAAAGGAAGACTTTGAGAACGGGTTTATTGAATACGTAAGAGAAAAAAGTCTGGTACTTCGTAATTCAAGTGATGAAGAATTGAGACGTCACTTTAAAATTCTTTCAAGTCTTGTTGATACTAGTGAGGAGTGATCATATGAAATATTTAAGAGTGGTATTGCACACACTGGTAACGATTCTAATTTACGAGGGTGCAAAGAAATTAACTAACGATATGTTGGGTGGTAAGTAATGCACATATTAATCATAATACTTTCACTGTTGTCAATTGGACTGTTAATACGCAATTACTATTTAACAAGTTATATAGATGAATTGGAATACACAATGATTGTGTTGGCACGTAGGTTTTTTAGCGAAGAAGATATTGAGAAGTTAAAGAAGTAGGAGGACGGACATGAATATCAAAAAGAAAAAACACACAAACGTTGGTGGATTGGTTGATAAACCTAATTTTGATCACATAGAAACAAGTGAACTGGATATTGAAAAGTTTTTAAATAAATTCAAAAAAGAGGGCGATAATATGGTTAAAAGAGCTACGGAGAAACCAAGAGAAGTAGAATATATCGAGTTTAATGGATATGAGAATTTTGAAGAAGTATGTGAATTTGTGGGTTGTCACTATGAAGGAATTTTATTAAAAGTTAATAGATCTGGTAAAGAAGTAATAGACATTCCTAGAAAAGGGTGCTTTCCTGTAGGTACTATTTTTTATAGATATTTAAATCCTGAATATGCGCATCTTTCAAACCACGAAACTGGAGATTATATCTACGATGTAATGCCAAAAGATAAATTCTTTTGTATTTATGAGTAGGAGGTAACGCATTAAATTAGGCAAAGCAGATATACCTAAACTAGAGGAGTTGGATTGATATATGGATAACATATTTAAATTAGACGGTACAAAGAAAGATGATATTAACATAAAGAATCAAATATATGAGCTGAACTCGCAACTACCAATTATTATTGAGATAGCTAAGATGAAATCTGCCTATCAACGTGAAAGGCTTACAACTTTAAGAAAAGAAGGGTTTACAGAAGAACAGGCTTTGGAAATTATAAAGGCAGAACGTACACCTTTTGATCAATAATTTTATGGAGGTAACGAATGTACACACCGTCTGAAGTTAAACAATTGATAATGGATTACCATTGGATGCGTCGACTTATTGACCATCAAGTGTATGAATATGACAGCACATCTATTGGACAGTATGGGATTGAATCCGCTATGCCGAAAGGCCAAGGTGATACTGTAGATAAAGTGTTGGTACGAGTCATACGTAATGATAAGGATAGACGTAAGACGCAAGACTTAATCGATAAAGTAACTTTCATAGATAAGTACGAGCATCTTATAACTAACGATAAGAACTATCACATCTTGCAGCTACTAAAGCAAGGTGAAAGCTTCTCACGTGTGGAAGTATTAATGATGATGAGTCGTAGGAATGTATATAATAGGTTGAATGATATTGTTAATATATATATGAAGCAACAGTAAAGGATTACACAAATTGCACACTTTGCACATTTTGCACAGTATTATGTATATCAACTTATATTTATTATAATAACCGTAGAGGTTATACTCTCAAATAAAATACAAAACATAATCACTAGACACTGTTAACCGCAGTGTCTTTTTATATTGAGGTGCTAAATGGAATTAAATAAGTATCAATCCTTAAAGCAACCAACAGACTACAATAAACATCTACTGTCATTAGTATCTGTGGTAGGTCAGTTAGTAGATAACGATGACAACGACACAGTGACTATGTTACTAGGTGATGCACTAGAACATATTACATGTATGGCATCGCTTAATAATGTAACGCTAGATACTGTGGCAGGACTTAATGTGAATACGTATCAACCCGACTTACACAAGGTTATTAATAAAGGTGATGCAGTGACTTTCAACAAAGACAAGTACATTGTCCATGACATCATCGGTAATCAAGTGTTGATTGCAAACCAAACTAAAGATGTTGTGGTTGACATCAAAGACATAGGAAGGTGATTGAATGGCAGTAATGAGACGATGCAATCATCCAACATGCAATGCACTTATATCATTCAATCAGTCATACTGTGATAAGCATAAACCATATGTAAATGATAAATATAATGATGTAAGAAGACGAAATGACCCTGAATACTTACGATTTTATAAGTCTAGACAGTGGCAGAGAATGCGTGAAATCGTATTGATGGAGAATGATTATATTTGTAGATCATGTGGACGACAAGCACAAATGGTTGACCATATTATCCCGACGAAAGTTGATTGGTCGAAACGGCTGGAAAAAGAAAACTTACAGCCATTGTGTTACGAATGTCACAATCAAAAAACGAAAAGAGAGCAAAAGGAAGTCCCCCACATTAAAGAACGGGGGCAGTGAGGAAGGCGACGAAGAACGAGGCGCACTCTTCTTCTTAAAGATTTCCCTTAATTTTAATACTAGGTACTAAAATGATGATGGAGGTGCTAAAAATGGCAGGTAGACCCCGAAAACTTCTGCATAATTCGAAGAAGAATTACACTAAAGAAGAGATAGTTGAAAAAGAACGCCAAGAAGCGCAATTAAACAAATTTTCAAAAATAGATTCGCATCCACCAGACTTTTTAGATGATATCGCGAAAGAAGAATACTTAAGAATATTGCCATACATGCAAGAATTGCCTATATCAAACTTGGATAAAGCACAACTCTCACAATATTGCAGTTTTTACAGTGATTTTGTAAGAGCAAGTCTGCATTTGGAGGCAACAGGTGGCGTTGTTATTGAAGGAGCGAATGGAGAATCTAAAGTAAATCCTGCTTTTACTGCTAAAGAGAAATCGGGTACAAGAATGCAACAAGTAGCTAACACACTAGGATTAACAATTGATAGCCGATTACGCATTGTTGTGCCTGAAGAAAAAGAGGATGATGACCCATTCAAAGAGTTTGTGAGTGACGATTGATGTTAGATTACACAACAATTTATGCTCAAAAAGTAGTCAAAGGTGAGATTCTTGTAAGTAAGAAGAATTTTAAAGTGGCAGAACGTCATTTGAATGATTTAAAACACCCACCTGAAGGTTGTTATTGGAATGTGGAGAAAGCAAATAAGGCCATCAAATTTATCGAGATGTTACCTGACCCTAAAACGAACGAACCCATGCCATTAATGCTATTCCAAAAGTTTATTGTTGGTAGCATTTACGGTTGGCGTCGCGATGGTGGATTCAGACGCTTTACTAAGGGATATGTAAGTATGGCACGTAAACAGGGTAAATCGTTAGTTGTATCAGGCATGTCACTTAATGAATTGTTATTTGGTCAATATCCAAAGTACAACCGACAAATATATGTATCATCATCAACTTATAAACAAGCTAAAACAATATTTAAGATGGCGAGCCAACAAATTAAGTTGTTGCGCAATAAAAGTGATTTAATACGTAAATCAACAGAAGTACGTAAGACAGACCTTGCCCATATAACGTCAGAGAGCGTGTTTGAGCCACTTTCTAACAATCCAGATGCAGTTGATGGTAAAGACCCAACAGTGGCTATACTGGACGAGCTAGCAAGTATGCCAGACGATGAAATGTATTCAAGATTTAAAACGGGTATGACGTTACAGAAGAATCCTCTTACACTCTTAATTTCTACTGCAGGTGACAACTTGAACAGTCAGATGTATCAAGAGTACAAATACATCTCTAAAATATTATCAGGTGAAGTTAAAGCTGATAATTACTTTGTTTATTGCGCAGAAATGGATTCAGAAGATGAAGTGAATGACGAATCATTGTGGATTAAGGCAATGCCATTACTCGAATCAGACGAACATAGAGACACAATACTGAGAAATATTAAAGCGGATATTCAAGACGAATTAGAAAAAGGTACGTCATTTCATAAGATTTTGATTAAAAACTTTAATCTTTGGCAAGCGAACAAAGAAGATAGCTTAATCAATATTAATGAATGGGAATCCATCGAAGTGAATCGTGATGATTATAGTTTGTACGGCAAAGACGTTTATATCGGTGTCGATTTATCAAGACTTGACGACTTAACTTCTGTAGGGTTTATATTCCCAACAGATGATGGTGATATGTTAATTGACAGCCATTCGTTTATTGGATTAAGGACCACGCTCGAACAGAAGTCAAAACGTGACAAGATTAATTATGAAAAATTAATTAATACAGGAGAGGCGGAAGTGACCACATCGGAAAGTGGCATGATTGATTACAAGCGTGTTATTGAGTATATATTCGACGTTGTGGAAGAGTATCAGTTAAACGTAAAAGCGTTGTGTTATGATCCATGGAATGCACAATCATTTGTGACCACACTAGAATCCATGGTGATTGATTGGCCTCTAATTGAAGTTGGGCAAAGTTTCAGAAGTCTTTCACAGCCTATTAAGCAATTTAGAGTATGGGTTGCTGAAAAGACGATTAAACATTTTGGTAATAACCTATTAACCATTGCCGTAAATAACGCGGTTTTAATATATGACGGCGAAGATAACGTTAAAATTAACAAGAAGATGAATCGACAAAAGATTGACCCTATCATCTCTGTCATAACTGCTTTTAGTGAAGCGAGCATGCATGAATTCGAGGTAGATTGGTCATCAATATATGAAAATGAAGAATTCGGATTTTAAAGGGGGTGCGATGATGAATTTAAATAAAATCTTAATACCGTTAAAACTATTGGTTGTTAACATTGTTAGCATCCTTTTTTTATTGGGATTAATTATTGTAAACACTGCAACATATTTAGGATTTGGTGTTGTAGTCGGTTTGATTAATACAGGTACATTTCTTGTGATAATTGCGTTAATCATTGATAACGAATCACGGGAAAGGAGGTGATTAAGTGGGTATCTTCTTACGAAATGAGAATAGAGATTTACAGTATAACGAAGACGATTTACAAATGATGGTTCAGACGTTACCTGGTTTTCAGGGTACTAATTTAAGGCAGTATACACCTGTGGAAGCTATTAAACACAGTGATATCTTCACTGCAGTCATGATGATTGCATCTGATTTAGCGCGTATGCCGATTAGATTAAATGTGAATGGTCAGATTGATTACAGTAACAAAATTGTTAACTTACTTAATACTAGGCCGAATTCACTGTATAACGGCTATATTTTTAAATTAGTTGTATTTGCGAACGCTTTATTGACGTCACATGGTTATGTTGAAATCTCACATAATAAGTTGGGGAATCCTGTCAGTTTAACATTTCGAAAGACTTCAGAAGTTGAATTAAAATCTGACCGAATGGGGCGCCCTTTTTATTTACATGAACGTACTGATGATAACGGACAATTTATTAGTCGAAATATTAAATACGAAGATATGTTAGACATTAAATTCTATTCATTAGACGGGATTCACGGATTGTCATTACTTGATACATTGAGCAAGACCATTGATTCGGATAACAACGGCAAGGACTTCTTAAACAACTTCTTGCGTAATGGTACGCATGCAGGCGGAATACTTAAGATGAAAGGCGTTTTGAATGATAAGAAAGCTAGAAACCGTGCAAGAGAGGAATTCCATAAAGCGTTCAGTGGTACTAAACAAGCCGGTAAAGTGGTTGTGCTTGATGAATCGATGACATTCGACCAGTTAGAAGTCGACACTGAAGTGTTAAAGCTCATACGTGAGAACAAATCGTCTACACGTGAGATTGCCGGTGTATTTGGCATACCGTTACACAAATTTGGTATCGAAACTACGAATATGAGTATTACTGACGCTAATCTTGACTACCTTTCAACATTAAAGCCATACATTACGTGTGTTTGTGCAGAGCTCAATTTCAAATTTAACGATGAATACACGGATAAAGTTTGTGAATTCAAATTTGACACCACTGAAATACGTGTGGTTGATGAAAAGACACAAGCCGAAATCGATAAAATCAATATCGATTCGGGCAAAACAAATATTGATGAAGTCCGTAAACGTGATGGATTACCGCCTATACCTGGTGGTTACGGCAGTATACATCGTGTTGATCTCAACCACGTTAATATAGCACTTGTTGATGAGTATCAGATGAATAAGTCACGTGGTACTGACAACAAATTGAAAGGTGGTGAGGAAGATGGCAAAGGAAACGAGAATCGGAAATATCACAGAAGTCCGTTCGAATGATGATAATGAAATGGTCATTGAAGGTTACGCTTTGAAATTCGACACATGGTCGGAAAATTTAGGTGGATTCAAAGAAACAATTTCACGTAGTGCTTTAGAGAACACTGATTTGTCTGATGTACGTTGCTTAGTAGATCATGTACCTTCACAAATTATAGGACGAACAAAGTCAGGCACTTTAGAATTAGAAACTGATGATGTCGGATTAAAATACCGTTGTAAATTACCGAATACAACGTTTGCACGTGACTTATATGAAAATATGCGTGTAGGTAACATCAATCAATGCTCATTTGGTTTTATGCTAGATGAACAAGGCGATGAAATGCGTTTTGATGAAAAAGAAAACATCTATAAACGTACTTTAAAAGCCATTCGTGAGCTTACAGATGTCTCTGTGGTGACCTATCCGGCATACAAAGATACGGATGTTAAACCGGCATTACGTAGTATTGAAAACATTGAAAATGAAGAACGCAAAAAAGTGTTAGAGTTAAAACTTAAAAAACATTCAATTACAAATAAGCTTGGTGAAGTTGGACACCATTAACAAATACAACCATTGGACGTGCTAAAAAGCGACGTCTATTTTTTATGTAAAATTTAGGAGGAATATTAATGAATAAAAAAGATATTTTACTTTCCGAAATTTCGGATTTAAAACGTAGTATTGATTTAAAAATCGGATTCGCAACGCGCGCATTAAACAATGACGAGTTAGATAAAGCAGAAACTTTGGAAAAGGAAATCGCAGACTTGCGTTCACAAATTCAAGAAAAAGAAGCAGAGCTAAAGAAATTAAAAGAGAAAGACGATGAATCAGAAAATGCAAATCCACAACCTGTAGTGGTTGAACAAGAGCGTTCTTATCGTCAAGCGCCTAACTTGAATGAATTAGGTATTTCAATTCAGGATACTAAAGTGACATCTCAAGAAGTACGTGAATTTACTAATTATTTAGAAACACGCAAAGACATTCAAGGTGGTTCACTTAAAACTGATTCAGGCTTTGTTTTAATCCCTGAAGAAATTGTGACTGACATTCTTAAATTAAAAGAAGTTGAGTTTAACCTTGATAAATACGTAACTGTTAAACGCGTTACTAATGGTTCAGGTAAATATCCAGTTGTACGTCAGTCAGAGGTTGCAGCACTCGAAAAAGTAGAAGAATTAGAAGAAAATCCTGAGTTAGCAGTTAAACCATTCTTCCAATTAGCATACGACATCAATACACACCGCGGTTACTTCCGCATTTCTCGTGAAGCGATTGAAGATGCGAAAGTTAACGTGTTACAAGAGTTGAAATTATGGATGGCACGTACGATTGCAGCCACTCGTAACAAAGCGATTATTGATGTAATTACTAAAGGTTCTACAGGATCTACTACTTCAGGTTTTGAAAAAGAGGGCGCTAAATTAGAAACTAAGAAAGCGAAATCGTTAGACGACATTAAAGACGCTGTGAACTTAAATGTGAAACCTAATTATGAACATAATGTAGCGATTGTGTCTCAAACTATGTTTGCGAAATTAGACAAAATGAAAGACAAATTAGGTAACTACTTAATCCAACCTGACGTAAAAGAGAAAACACAACAACGTTTATTAGGCGCTAAAGTGGAAATCTTACCTGATGAAATGCTCGGTGAAAAAAGTACTAACAAATTAATCATTGGTAACTTAAAAGACGCCATTGTATTATTTGACCGTTCACAATACCAAGCGTCATGGACTGATTACATGCACTTTGGTGAGTGCTTAATGGTTGCGGTACGTCAAGATTGCCGAATCTTAGACTATAAATCAGCTATTGTTATTGAATATGATGATAGCCAAGCATTAGATTCGGGTCATATGGAAACTCTATAGGAGTGATTGAAAATGGCGAAATATAAAGTGAAAACGGCTTATATTGATAAAGAAATGCGCAAGGTATTGAATGTCGGTGATGAAGTTGAAATGACTGTTAAGCGCGCAAATGAAGTTAATAAAAACGGAACGCCACAAAACGGTATTTTAGAACGTATCGATGTTAAGTAGGTGATAGCAGTGAGTGATTTACAGCTATTAAAGAAGCATTGCAAGATAGACCATAGTTCAGAAGATGATTTACTGGAAATGTATTACGAATGGGCAAAAGAAGATATAGCGAGTGCGGTTACTGATGACATGGCTTGGTTAGAGAAGCAAAGATTATTTAAAACTGCAGTATACCCACTCACTGCTTATTACTTTGAAAATCGTTTAGCATTTAACGAAAGGAATTTGAGCTATGCACCACACATGGTATTAAGTGTCGTGCATAAGCTACGCTCATCATATGAGATTCGATTCGAATAAGCTAAATGAACGAGTAACCTTTTGCCGAGACACCAGTAAATCAATCAATGGTCTACCACAAAAGCCGATTACAGAGGAGCTATACAGTTGCTACGCATGTATTCAAGATGCTAGAGAATCAGATATGCAGACAAGCCTAACCACAAGTTCGCAGTTTATTAAAACAATCATTATACGTGATCCAAGAGGAGACTATAAACCTAACAATAAGCATTATGTAATACATGAAGGTGATAAATACCAAATCAAATACGTCAAAAAGGACTATGAAGATAAATCTTATGTGCGTGTTTATTGTGAGGTGGTGTTTTAATGGGCGCGAAGATTGAAAAAAACGACATAGAACAAGGGTTAGTTAGAAAGCAAATAGAATTCAAAGCGTCACAGAATCGTGTATTAAAAGCTGGCGCAATGGCGCTTACACCTTTATTGAAACGTAATACGCCAGTCAGTGAGAACAAAAGACATGCAAAGGATAATATCGCCGTGTCGAACATTCGAACTGACCGTGATTCAAATGAAAAGTATGTGCTTATAGGATATACGAAAGGCTATTCACACCGTATTCATGCAACTGAATTTGGCACTATGTATCAGCGTCCACAGATGTGGATTACAAAGACAGAGAAAAACGGCAGTAAGTTAGTGTACAAAGCTATGCTTACCGCTATGAAAAGGGTGATGAAATGAATGTAACAGATGTGATTTACAAGCAACTCATCGCCGATAAACGTATCACGGTTGAGGATAATATTTTTAAATACGTAGTTCCTGAAAATTTTCATGAATCGACGAATCAACCTATCGTAAGAATTACCCCGTTACCGTATAATCCTGATGAATATGCGGATAACGAGGAATTCACAAGAGAATTTGACTTCCAAATCGATATTTGGTGGTCATCAGACGAACCACATGCGCAAGCAGAAGCGATCGTTGAGAATCTAAAACAATTAAATTTTAAATCATATTACAGAGAACCGATGTACGAAGTTGAGACTCTAACTTTTAGAGAAATCATACGTGCGTCAGGTTCTCTATTATTTTAGGAGGATTTTAAATGGAAAAATTAAAGTTAAACTTGCAACACTTTGCAGAAACTAAAGGTGTTTCAGGCATTGCTATTGGTGTAACTAATTTTTATTGGGCAGCTATTAAAACAGATGATGGAGAAAAGTTTGAAGTAGAAAGTGGTCACCGCACACGATTCTTAAAAGAAATCGAAGTTGACCGTCCACAAGAGGTTGAAGAAGAATACGGTGACAACATGGTCGCTGCGACTGCAGTATCGAATGGTAAGTTATCCGTTAAAACGACATTTGTGTCAATTCCTGCAGAACAAAAAGCATTCTTAGCAGGTGCTAAAAAAGGTAAAAACGGTTTTAAATATGGCGCAAATGACATTCCGCCTGATGTGGCAGTTGTGTTTGAACGTACAAACCATGACGGGTCATCTGAATGGGTAGGCTTATTCAAAGGTAAGTTCACGCGTCCGAACTTATCAGGTCAAACAAAGCAAGATAAAGTCGAATTCCAAAATGATGAAGTAGAAGGTTCTTTCGTAGATCGTTTATATGATGAATCATCTCATGTAACTGGTTTCGATAAAAAAGGCGCTAACACGGGTCGTGATTACGTATTTACTGAAACTTTCGGTAAAACTTTTGAGGAGTTCATTAAAGACCTTGACCAAGACTTTAAGATGGAAGATGATAAAAAAGCGATGCCGGGAAAGACGAGTAAGGAAGAGGTAACAAGTGTATCTCTTTCTAAAGAATCTACTACGATTAAGCGAGGACAGACAGAACAATTAGTGGCTACGACTGAACCCGAAGGACAACCCGTAACATATAAAGTCACTGAGGGTGAAGAATATATTAGCGTCAGTCCTGAAGGATTAGTGACTGCAAATACAGAAGGCCATGGTGTAGTTACAGTTACAGCTGGCGACCAATCAGACACAATTAATGTAGAAGTAACAAGTAATTTTGAAATGTAATTTGAGGGGGACTAACCCCTCTTTTATTTTTGCGCAAAAATAAAAATGAAAGTAGGAATTTAAAAATGGCAAGAACTTCAATCGAACTTATTACAGGTTATACAAAAACTGGTAAACCACAGACTAAAAAGTATTTGGCTAAACCAAGTTTGTCACTATTTGACACTATTCAAGGCTCAAAATTATCAACACGATTAACAAAAGCGTTCAGACAACCAGACTTTGACGAGTTATCACAAGAACAGTATGAGAAATTAAGTGAAACTGAACAAAAAGAGTACCAAGCTAAGATTGAAGAATACCAAGAACAAGTCGCTCAGCAATTTGATGTACTTGATGAAGTAACGACATTTGTTGCTGAGGGATTCGATAATCAGTTTACATCTGAAGAATTACAAAAAGGTATTCCAGCAGGACCAGAGGGACTGAACACTTTAGTAACAGTGCTAGAAAAGCTCATCGCAGGAGATGTGGACGACACAAAAAAGTTTGTGACCGAGCAGAAGAAATAAATCCTGAGGATTTAACATCTGAAGGTAGATACAACAACTATATGAAAGTTGCGAAGCAGTTAATTGATGAAGGCATGGATCCTGAAAAAGTGGCGAACATGCCGATTCATTTCTTTTTAGAAATTGTTAATTCAAGAGTCGAACACAAGAAGAAAGCGACAAGCTTTGCGCAAGTGTTCGGCTAATTTTTTTGAAGAAAGGAGGAAACTAAATGGCAAATCCTATAGGTAATATGGTCATAAAAGTTGATTTAGACGGTTCGGGATTTAATCGTGGTATTACTGGATTGAACAGACAAATGCGCATGGTCTCACGTGAGATGAGCGCTAACCTTTCAAAGTTTGGGCGTTATGATCAATCACTTGAAAAGTCTAAAGTAAAAGTTGATGGATTAACGAAACGACAACAAATTCAAGCTCAAAAAGTCAGAGAATTGAAAAATAATTATGCCCAGTTATCGAAAGAAACGGGAGAAAATAGTGCTAAAACACAAGCGGCTGCCGCTAAATATAATCAAGCTTATGCAGAGTTGAATAAATATGAGCAAGAGTTGTCGCAAGCTACTAACGAAATGAAAGAGTTGGAGCGACAACAACAAGTTTTAAACACGACTATGGGTAAGATTGGCAATAAATTTAGTGAGTTGGGACCACGCTTGCAAGAAATTGGCAGTAAAATGCAGTCAGTTGGTCGTAACATGAGCATGTATGTAAGTGCGCCAATTGTTGCCGGGTTTGGTGCAGCAGTTAAGAAGAGTATAGACTTCGATGACTCAATGCGTAAAGTTAAAGCAACTTCAGGTGCTACGGGTAGTGAATTCCAACAACTACGTGATAAAGCACTTGAGATGGGTGCTAAAACAAAATTTAGTGCCAGTGAATCCGCCGATGCATTAAACTACATGGCGCTTGCCGGTTGGGATACTAAAGATATGCTAGGCGGTATTGATGGTGTCATGCAGTTAGCGGCAGCATCAGGTGAAGATTTAGGACAAGTGAGTGACATTGTAACGGACAGTTTAACTGCATTTGGAATGAAAGCGAAAGATAGCGGACACTTTGCCGATGTCTTAGCACAGACGAGTTCTAAAGCCAACACTGATGTACGTGGTTTAGGTGAAGCATTTAAATATGCAGCACCCGTCGCCGGTGCGTTAGGATATACGGTGGAAGATACATCAATAGCAATTGGTTTGATGTCTAACGCTGGTATAAAAGGTGAAAAAGCCGGTACTGCATTACGTACAATGTTTACTAACTTATCAAAGCCCACAGGCGACATGAAAAAGAAAATGGATGAGTTAGGTATATCTATTACTGATAGTAACGGGAACATGTTACCAATGCGTGATGTAATGGATCAATTGCGTGGTAAGTTTAAAAACTTGTCTAAAGAGCAACAAGCGAATGCTGCATCCACAATATTTGGTAAAGAAGCCATGAGTGGTGCGTTAGCAATTATTAATGCATCAGATGAAGATTATCAAAAACTAACAAAGTCAATTGACGGTTCTAAAGGTGCTGCGAATCGTATGTCCAAAGAAATGGAAGGCGGTATTGGGGGTTCACTTCGTCAAATGAAATCGGCTATTGAATCGTTAGCGATTAGTATAGGTGATGTAATGGCACCGTACATTAAAAAGTTAGCGGAATGGGTATCACATGCAGCAAGTAAATTAAATGAGATGCCTAAAGGTACGCAAAAGATAGTTGTCGGTCTAGGTTTAGTGGCCGCTGCAATAGGTCCTTTACTTGTAACACTAGGTGTAATGGTGTCCACAATAGGTAGTGCAATGACTGTAATAGGTCCGTTGATGACAAGCATTAAAACGTTAAGTTTTATTACTAAAGGTTGGGCGTTAGCGACTGGATTTCTAAACACTATACTAGGTGTGGCAAAAGGACAAATTGCATTACAAACTGTCTTAACTGGTAAATATTCTTTAGTCACTAAAACTGCTGCTATTGTAACTCGAGGTTTAGGTTTAGCAATACGATTTATGACTGGTCCAATCGGACTTGTAATCACTGCAGTTGGATTATTGGTTGCTGCAATTGTCCATTTGTGGAGGAACAACGAGACGTTCCGTAACGGTGTAATACGCATTTGGAATTCAATAAAAGATGGTTTATTGACTATTTGGAATGGTATTAAAACATTCGGTATAGCAGTATGGAATGGATTGAAAAATGGTGTAATGTTAATTGTTCAGACATGGTGGACGTTAATGAAAGCTTACTTTAATATATGGAAAGCTGTGATAACCACTATATTCAACACAATTAAAAATGTCATCATTGGTGTGTGGAATACCATTAAATCTGTGACGATGTTTATCATTAATGCTTGGAAGACTGGAATTACGGCAATTTTTAACGGGTTACTTATAATCATTAAAGGCATACTAAATTTATACAAAAATGCATTCATTAATACTTGGAATTTGATTAAATTTGCTGTTATGTCTGTAGCACGTGCAATAGCTAATGTAGTAATCAATAGTTGGAATAACATTAAAAATGCAACTATATTTATTTTCAATTTAGTCAAAGGCATTATTACTACAATTTGGAGTTCGATAAAATCAACGATGTACAGATTGGCAAGTGGCGCGTATCAAATTGTCAAAAATATTTGGTATTCATTAAGTCGCACGACACAAAATATTTTTTCGAGTTTACGAGCATGGATTTCTAGTGTGTGGTCCAGTATTAAAAATTCTGTCGTTAGATATGTCAGGATTTTATGGGACGGCGTTAAACGTACTTGGTACAATTTATTCGACGGAACACGCAATATATTTAATCGCGTTAAATCATTCCTAGTTGATAAGTGGGATTCAATTAAACGTGCAGTTACTGGTATAGCAAGTGATTTATGGGGTGCTGTAAAACGTACGTTTAACAATATGAAAAACGGGCTTGCAAATATTATAGATAAAATCAAAGGTCATATTGGTGGAATGGTTAGTGCCATTAAAAAAGGTTTGAATGGATTAATTGACGGTTTAAACTGGGTAGGCTCTAAATTGAGTTTACCTAAAATACCTAAATTATCCACAGGTACACAACGCATTAACCGACATATAAGCACGACATCTGATGGACGCCTTAAACACGGTACTATGGCAGTCGTGGGAGATAAAGGTCCTGGTAACGGCAGAGGTATTGATGGCAGAAGAGAATTAATCCAATACCCAAACGGACGCACGGCATTAACACCTGCCAAAGACACGACTACATTTTTGCCTAAAGGGTCACGTGTAATTAGTGGTAGTATGCGACAACAGATGTTATCTACTGGCACGCTTCCACACTTAAGTCTTGGTACATGGTTTAATAATGCCAAAGATTGGGTCGGCGATAAAGTTAGAGGCGCTGGCGAGTGGCTTACTGATAAAATTGGTGATGTCCTAGATTATATTGATGACCCGGCTAAATTATTTAATAAGTTACTGTTTAACCTAGGCATCAACTTTGATTCCATAACAAAAGGTATGGGATTAGTTGGAGACATCACACGTGCCGCTTTCAATAAAATCAAAAAGGGTGCCATTGACTGGATGCAAAGTGGTTTCGATTCTCTTGGTGGTGAATTAGTCGGTGGTATTTTAGACCCTGACAAAATTAACTATCATTACGGACACACTGCAGCATATACTGCAGCAACAGGTAGACCATTCCATGAAGGTGTCGATTTTCCTTTTGTTTATCAAACTGTACGTACGCCGATGGGTGGAAGGTTGACGCGTATGCCGTTTATGAGTGGGGGTTATGGTAACTATGTAAAAATTACAAGTGGTGCGATAGATATGTTATTTGCTCACTTAAAAGACTTTAGTAAGTCACCACCATCAGGATCAACTGTTAAGCCAGGTGATGTTGTTGGATTGACTGGTAACACTGGATTTAGTACAGGACCACACTTGCACTTTGAAATGCGTCGAAACGGTCGACACTTCGACCCTGAACCATATTTAAGGAAAGCGAAAGCAAATGGTAGATTAAATGTTGGTGGTGGTAAAGGTTATCCATCAGGTAGTGGCGCAACATATGCAAGTCGCATTATTAGACAAGCACAAAATGTGTTAGGTGGTCGTTATAAATCACGATATATTCATGATGCGATGATGAGACTTGCTAAGCGTGAATCTAATTACCAACCAAACGCGGTTAACAATTGGGATATTAATGCACAACGTGGCACACCTTCAAAAGGCTTGTTCCAAATGATTCAACCGACATTTATGGCTAACGCTAAATCGGGTTACACAAATTTTAATAATCCACTGCACCAAGGCATATCTGCATTACAATATATCGTTAGAAGATATGGTTGGGGTGGCTTTAATCGTGCTGCAGCATACGCATATAAAACTGGTGGTCTCGTCCACAATGGCTTATATCATTTAGGTGACGACGGTTATCCTGAATGGATTATCCCTACAGACCCTAGCCGTGCAGATGACGCAGCTAAATTACTTGCTTTGGCTAGTAATGATATTAGTAAGAATAAACGTCCTAAACACTTTAGTAGCCCTAATGTGGGTGGTAATGGCGATAGCTATTTAGAGAAAAAGTTAGACACAATGATTGGTTTACTAATTAAATTGGTTGGGTCTAACGAAGAAATCGCAAATAAGGATTACGAACCAGTGATTGATAACTTCGGTTTAGGTGATTTTATCAACAAAACCGTAGATAAAAGAGAACGTGACACATCACGTAAACAAAGATTTAACGCAGGAGGTGTGTTTGCTTAATGAACGATACAATAATAGTTAATGATAAGACACTTCCGTGGTTGTTTGTGCAAAGAGGGTTTAAAATACCCTCTTTTAATTTTGCCATAAAAACGGAAAAAGTAGATGGCAGACCTGGTAGCGTTTATCAAGGTCGTAGTTTAAATGAATACAATTTCGAATTACCGCTAGTTATCAGTAATGACCGTTTAGCACATAGTGGCATGAAGTCACACGACGACATTTTGAATGAGTTGGTTAAATTCTTTAACTACGATAAGTCAGTTAAATTACAATTTAAATCAAAAGAATGGTACTGGAATGCACACTTTGAAGGTCCTATTGAGTTATTCAGCAAAACTGAAAACCATATTAATATGGTTAATTTAAAAGTGGTTTTAACTGATCCTTACAAGTATTCTGCAAAAGGTACTAAAAATACTGCAATTAGTGATGCAGTAAGTGTTGTTAATACAGGTACTGCAGATACACCAATAGTTGTGGAAGCAAGGGCATTGAAAAATTCCAATTATTTTATGATCACTAAAAAAGATGAAGATTACTTTATGATTGGTGATGATGATGTGGATAATAAAGTTAAAGATTACTCTCCTTTAATTCTAGGTGATGAGTTACGCACATTAAGTGGTTGGAATAAGCAATCTTCTAATAATATAAATGATAATTATACAGGTGGTGCAGTTGGTGGTACATTTGGACAATCCACAAGTAAAGAAAGTGTTTATTTAAACACTGAAAGTATTAATGGCGAGGGTTGGCAAGGTGCAATGTACAAACGTAGCTTTAGTAAGCAAATCAACAACTTCAGTGTGACATTTAAAATTGCAGTGAATCAAAAACGTAAGGGCGCAAATCGAACAACGCAATATTTATATGACACTGATGGACGCGTAATTGCGTCGATTGGATATACTAACCCTAATGCAAATCAAGCAATAGGACGAATAATTATTTGTTTATATAATCAGAGTGGCGAACCTAAAAAGATTTATGACTATAAAAATAATCCTACGATTTATGGTATGGATGAATTTGTTGTATACATGCGCTTAACACGTATTGGCAAGGAATTCACGATTAAGACTTGGAAGTATAGAGAAATACCTTATCCATTACGTAAGATTGCGTTTGATACACATGAAGTTACATTTACTGATAAAGGCGATTTCTATAATCGACCAATAAGTGCAGTTTCGATTTATTCTGCTAAAAACGGGACTAATAACTTTATGCCAGTGTTTTTATTAGGTAGTTACATTCGTGAATTATTAGAAAAGCCACCTGGAGAAAACGATATGATCATAAAAAGTGGTGATGATATTGTGGTAGATATGGCTAATAATTTAGTAATGGTTAACGGCGAACCATTCATTCACGAAAAAACATTTGGAAGTGACTATTTCAATGTAGAAACTGGTCACACAGAATTGATTATTCAACCGCCTAATACGTTTGATACGACAGTAAAATGGCAAGATAGGTGGTATTAATATGCTGCATGTATTGGATTTTGAAGGTAATATTATAGACTTCATTAGTAAAAATGATAAAGCGGTTATTAATATAAAACATGAGCGTAGTATTAAAGACTATACAGAATTACTAGATATTACAATGCTATCAAGTAGGGCGGTTAAATTTAAAGAACGCAACAGAGTAATCTTTTTAGATAGTAGAAACGAACCTCGTGAATTTATTATTAATCGTATAGAACAGGATAGCATAAGCAAATATTCATTGATTGAATGCAATGCATCCTATTTAGAAGATATTGCCACGGGTGTACCATATGGACCGCATAAATTTGAAAAGTACACTACTACACAAGCACTTAGTGATGTTTTGAAAGATACAGGGTGGAAAGTAAGTGACGACACAGAATATAACGGTACACGTACTACCTCGTGGACTAGCTATCAAACAAGGTTTGATGTACTTAAACAATTAACTACCACATATAAGATGGTTATGGACTTCCACATTGATTTGAATAGCCGTAAAGTTAAATCACGATACGTAAGCTTGAAAGAACCAAAACCTTTGTTTAAAGGTAAAGAAATTGTACGTGGTAAAGATTTATTAGGTTTGAAATGTTCTGTTGATGTATCTGAAGTCCGTACTGCTTTAATATGTTTAGGTCCTGAGAAAGAGAATGGTGAACGTATCAAAGTCATTGTTAAAGATGACGAGGCACAAAAACAGTTTGGTCTACCCACACGTTATATTTGGGATATTTATGAACCTGAAACTGAAGATGAAAATATGACGGAACAACGCTTACGCACATTAGGTACTACTCAACTAAACAAAGTTAAAAGTGCAGCAGTAAGTTATGACGTTACATCTTTAGATATTAAAAAAGCGTATCCGCATGAAATTATCCGTTTAGGTGACATAGTGCGTGTAAAAGATAGGGATTTCACCCCTGCATTATATGTAGAGGGTGAAGTTATATCTGAAACATATAATCCTTTAACAAATGTAAGTGTTTATTCATTTGGGAATTATGTTGAGTATAAAGAATCTGATCTACGTGCAGAATTTGCTAAAAAACTTGATGCGATACGTCAAAAGTTAAATGACGGTTTAACTAATGTTAATACTATCGTTGCAGATGTGGTTGAAGGTAAGCTTGAATATTTCGAACGTAAAATAATTAAAGGTGCTGAACCGCCTGAAAATCCCGTGAACGATATGTTGTGGTTAGACACAAGTAATCCTGATGTAGCAGTATTACGACGATACTGGGAGGGGCAATGGATTAATGCGACGGCAGAGAAAGCCGAAGATATTGGTGCAATCACTCGCGAAAAGGCATTATATAGTGAGTTGAATAACACATTCGTTAACCTATCCATTCAACATAGCAAGTTGTTGAATGAAATGCACTATGTCATGAATAGTGAGTATTTAGTGGACTTTGATTTAAAAGATGAATTGAATTCTAAACTTGACGCTACTGTATCAATTTATAACAACATTAAGAATAACATAGATAGCATGACCGATGAGACTGCCACTATAGGTAAGTTAATCGATACACAAACACTGTTTTTAAATTATAGAACAACTTTGCAAGAATTATACACTGTGGTTGAACGTGCAAAGATAGCGATTGATGAACGATTTAAATTGTTACAATCGCAGTATACTGAAGAAAAGTTTAGAGACGCACTTCAAGGAATTGCAGATAAATTTGGATTACAAGTGAACGAACAGAATCAACTTGTAGGCGAACCTAATGTAGTTGAGAAAGCGGTTATTGCAGTGAGAGAAGATACTAAAGAACAACTTAGAGATTACGTTAAATCAGTTGATTACCAAACAAATCAACAAGGTTTAATTGAACGCATGGAATCGGCAGACGCAGAACGTAAGACACTTGCCGGTCAAATCAGTGATAAAGTCACTAAAGCAGAATATCAAAGTGGCTTAGATAGCATTAAAATCGGTGGCGTGAACTTATTTGAAGCGTATGACAGTGCAACACATGGTAATAGCGTACATTCGTCTATAACGTCCACAGAATCGTTTAGAGGCAAGTATTGGGCGACAACTATATATTCTGCTGATTATCTTAAGAAGATACTCACACCTGGCGAAGAATACACATATTCTTATGAATTAGAAATTGTCGGATTATCTGATTATGACGTTCAGTATGCAGCACAACATGGCATTATCTTATATAGTCAATCGGTTTCGAAAGATCGTATCACAACTAGCTATAAATCAATTGAACGGATATTAAATAATAAATTTAAAGTCACTCAAACATTTGTTGCTCCTGAAATTATTGACCACAGATTTATGGCATATTCAGGTTTATATACACCTGATGGACGATTAGGCACGCAACGTGATTCAAACTTAGTAGAAATACGTAATTTAAAACTAGAAAAAGGGAACAAAGCTACTGATTACACTGAAGCACCATCAGATGTGACACGTGGGACTGATAAGAAGTTGTCTGTTGCTAAAACTGAAATACTACAAGACGGCGAACAAATATCGCAATGGGTATCACGTGAAGTATTTAACGCAAGCAGTCAAACGTTGAACCGTGTTGTGTCAGAATTTATCAACAACACCACAGACGGTATGACGTTTACTTATGATGATAATAGTAATATTCAGTCATTTAACGTAGGACCACAAGGCGTCAAAATTAAAGGTGATAAAGTGGATATTAAACTGAACAAAGAATTTAATCTGCTTGTGGGTGATGTTAGTAAAAAGGCTGATGAAACAAATATTATCAATAAAATTAATTTGTCTCGTGAAGGATTAGACATCAATGTAAATAATATAGGCATACGCGGTGGCGATTCCGTAAATTACCTAGAAATTAAAAATAATAGTGTATTGTCACGAGGTAGATTTACTCGAACATGGGCTAATAAAACTGATTCTGCTAATTTAACACTTGGTATCAGAGAAGGATATTTGATGGTGTCCAACGAAGATACAGGTTATAACCTTTATATGACTGAAAAAGGCTTGTCCACAATGATGAATGCGGCTAGTGGTGAAACTGCGGGTACATTAGAATTTCATTATCAAGGTTACAACGAGAATTCACGCGGGGTACGCTTGCATTCCACATATGGAGCGGTTGCTTTAGAATCAGATCAGTCACGGATATATACTGTAGCCAACTTAACTAATAACATTGAATCAAGGCAATATGGGGTATACATTAGACCTTTTAAAGACACACGTGCTGGTTTAAATGAGTTTTACTTTTATGTAAAAGATAATGACAGTGTTAGTGACACTGACGGTGCTATTCTCTACGGAAACATAAGCGACGAAAGAGGAGAGCATGGTTCAGGTATACGTTTTAGTAAATCGCGTACAGATAATATTGTGTATATTACAAATCGTGATGGAGATATTGGAACGGGAGATATATCAGTAAGAAACGCTGAAATACGAGAACATATCCGCACACAAGGCATGTTAGAAATTAGACAGTGGAATGATGCACGGGCATATAACCAAGTTAAAGTTGGAGCCGTTAACACTACTAATAGTGTAGTTATGGCAAGTCATAGTGGTGGTAACGCTTATTATGGTGTAGGTACACAAGAAATGAGGGTTACTGATAACAACGGATATAATGGAGGCAACACAAGGTATAAAAGTGTTCGTGCTGACACATTTTATGGTAAGACTGCCTCAAATTCTTCCGAAAAATATAAAACCAACATAACAAAATGGGAAGTAGATGCGACGCAGTTAATAAAAGACACTGTGTTTTATGAATATAACTATAAATCCGACTTACAAAATGGTAATGAACAAAAAAGTCACGGAATTATTATAGAAAGAGAAATGCCTAAATTTATTACTAGAGATAATGATTCTATCGACTTGTATGAATTTATTTCAACTATAGGTAAAGCACTACAAGAGCAAATAAAACGTAGTGATGAACTAGAATTTAAATACGAAAATATACTACGAATTTTGGAGGAATATTCTAATGAACAAACAAGTTAATCCACAATGGGTTATTGATAACCTAGCAACTTCAAATGCAGAATTACAAAAAGAAAACGCAATTTTGCGGGCATTAATTACACAATTACAAAACAAGGATAATGAAGCGTCTGACGGTGAATAATCGTTAGGCGTTTTTATTATAAATAAATTTATTGGAGGAATTAAAAATGGAAAACAAAGTAACAGAGTATTATTTAGTAGAAGTGGACAAGAGAGGAGAAGAAAGCTGCTTAATGCAAAACTATTCAAACAGTTTTGTGCGTGGTGCTTCGCCTGCTAATGCATATAAGTTTACCGATGAAGAACAAGTCAAACAGGTATGCGCAATGCAGAATATGTTAGCTGGCATTTTTAAAAATGGAGCTAAAACATATTATGTGAAGCAAGACATTACGCGTAATTCGTTTGATGAAAAAGGCGAACCCTATAAGAAAGATAGAGAAGATGAATCTGACTCATTAGAGGTTTAATAAAAAAGTAGGTGACGTAATGTTTGGTTTTATCAAACGACGAGAGCACGAATGGAGAATCATGCGTTTAGAAGAAAATGATAAAGATATGTTTAAAAAGTTGGATAATATTGAACATAGTCTAAGAACGCAAGAAAAAGTCTATGACAAACTCGATCGAACTTTTGAAGAGTTAAAACAAGACAGATTAAAAGAGGAACAGAACAAAAGAGAAAATGCCAAAAATATTAAAGATCTCAAAATGTGGATGCTTGGTGTAATTGGCACGATTGCCAGTACCATCATCATCGCAATTTTACGTACATTATTTGGGATTTAAGGAGGTGAACGCTATGTTATTTGGATACAGCTTCTGGGCATGCTTCTGGTTTGGGAAATGTAAATAAGATTAAAAGTCGGCGCTAATGCGTCGGCTTTTTAAGTTAAGGAGATGAATTGAATGGATATTAAAGTAGTAGCACGTTACATTGTTTTAATCTTAGCTTTGGTCAACCAGTATTTAACAACGAAGGGCATTAACCCTTTGCCAGTTATTAGTGAAGAAGATATATCCTCTTTATTAATGACAATTATGGGCTTGTACATGGCATATAAGAACAACCCTAATACTAAAGAGGCACAATGGGCTAACCAAAAAATGAAGAAGTATAAAGCGGAACAAAAGTATATTAAAGCAACTGGTGCTATGCCTCAAAAAGACATTGTCGAACCAGTTGAAATCGAGGAGAACCTTTAAGGGTTCTCTTTTTTTGAGGTGATTAAATGAGAACTTTAGATGAGGCTATAAAATGGCTTAACAACTCTGTAGGTAAGCAATACGACTTTGATTTGGCTTTTGGCTACCAATGTTACGATTACGCTAACAGTTACTTCAATTATATGACTGGTTTCAGATTAAGTGGAATGTATGCTAAGGATATTCCTACTGACAATGCTAGTTTACTTCGTGATATAGCGACAGTGTACGAAAATACCCCTAACTTTTTACCGCTACCAGGTGACATAGCTATTTTCAATGGAAGGTACGGAGCTGGTTCTGGGCATGTTGCGGTAGTAACTAAAGCAACATTAAATAGTTTTGAAGTTATCGAGCAAAATTGGCAAGGTGGAGGATATGTGAATGGACGTCCAGGTTGGGAAAGTGCTACAAGACGGTGGCACCAATATGACAACCCAATGTGGTTTATTAGATTGAACTACGCTAAGAAGAAGTCTATTACTAGTCTATTACCTAGCAAGACACCTAAACCAGTTAAACTTAAAGTGGCACTTGTACCTGGTCATGGGTACAATGATCCTGGTGCAGTTGGTAATGGGACTAATGAACGTGATTTTATACGTAAGAACATCGTGCCAAATGTCGCCAAGTATCTGCGCACAGCAGGACATGATGTTTATTTGTATGGTGGGTCTAATATGTCGCAAGATATGTATCAAGACACCGCATATGGTCAACGTCTAGGTAATAAAAAAGATTATGGCTTATACTGGCTTAAGCGCAACCAGAATCCTGATGTAGTTGTTGAGTTTCATTTAGATGCAGCGGGGGCAAGTGCAAGTGGTGGACATGTGATTATTTCAAATAAATTTAATGCAGACACAATAGACAATGGCATACAGTCCGTCATTAAGTCTAATTTGGGTCAAATTCGAGGTGTGACGCCACGTAATGACTTGTTGAATGTCAATGTATCAGCAGAGTTAAATGTCAATTATAGGCTTGCTGAACTAGGTTTTATCACTAACAAAAACGACATGGATTACATTAGAGCGAATACCGAGAAATACTGTCGCGACATCGCTGGGGCTATACACGGCAAACCTATCGGTGGTACGTTAGCAGGTAAAACACAAGTTAATCGTATATCTTGGGGGTTAAGTGGAACATTCTATCCAGATAGAGCGATTAAAGTCCGACGTCAAGCGGGGTTGAATGGTGAAGTAGTTGACCAAGCGTCTTGGCTATATAGTAAAGATGACTGGGTTAAGTTTGATCAAGTGATAAAAAAAGATGACTATTGGTGGATAAGATTTAAATATCAAGCGCCAGGCGCAATTAAAGCCTATTTCTATTGTGCAGTATGTAAGATCACTGACAAAGAAGAAAAAATTAAAAATGAAACTTATTGGGGAAATATTAAGTGGCTATGAGTTGCCGTATAAAACATTAGTATGTTATATTAAATTCGTGAGGAAGTAGTGTTCCCTCTCACACTGAGTATATTTTTCGCGTATTGCATACGACGCTTAAAAGTTGTGACGGTCTTAATTGACCGTCTTTTTTATTAATAAAGACAAAAAATATTAAAAAAACTAGGGTGACAAATGAGCCAAAGTATGTTATGGTTTATAAAGAAAATATCCCTTATGTTATAACTATTTACCTCACATTTTGCAGACAATGTGAAAATTGACGGTCTTAATTGATCGTCTTTTTTATTTGTGTTAATATATTATTACATTTCTTTATTTTTTGTGATGTGGAATTACCTTCAGGCTAGCCGTAATGGTTAGCCACTTTTTTATGTTAAAATGTGAGTACATGCTAAAAATAATAATAGTAATTATTACACTTCCTAACCACCTATGCATGTCACTGGGTGGTTTATAATTAATTATAAAACGATACATAAAATCCGTGCTTAATTTTATGATAAATGGTAGCTATATAATTTTTGTCATTATATGTAGTTTAAAAATAACTTAAATATAATCAGTTAATGAATGTTATTGAATATATGTAGTTGATAAATATATTTGCATGTGTTAAGTTGCTTAAAGTATAAGAAATTATGCTTGATGTTTACTAGATTTTTTCATGTATTTGTTAGAGAGGCGGTCATTTAAGACCGCTTTTTATGTTAAAAGGTTCTTTAAAATATCTTTAGTGATTTTCAATTTCAAATCAGTTTGTTATACTATATAAAGAACATACTTTTAGTTTCATTTATATTACACACGCTATTTAAACTTACTTAAAGGTTTTGAACGGTCTCCATTGACCGTCTTATTGATTTATGTTATTTTAAAGACTGATCAATTTGTTTTAAACCTATGTTTGCAGGCTAACCGTAATGGTTGGCCTGTTTTTGTGCTGAAATATAATTTGTGTGAATCAAACAATTGTTAGGTCTATAGACCTATATATTTTTAATTTAAAAATGATATTATTTATTTAAGCGGAAAGGAGGTTTTACTATGTCAGTAAAAGATGTAATAAAACAATCTTGGGAAGATTTAAAAAGTTTGGAATTTAACTTTCAAAATTTATGTATTTTAGCTATTGCGACAATTATAACGAGTACCATCATAAGCCCGTTATTAGGTATTCCTATCGGTTTGTTAGGTAGTGCATACTATATCCAAAGTCGAAAAAGAAATAAGTCTTAATTTATGCTATAATGGTTATATGAAATAGTTGTTCCATGAAACGACTCGGTCACTGGCACAGACCGCTTAAAGTGCCTACATCACATTAACTGAGAATTCACATGTGCGATTGACGAATCGGTTTGCTGTGTCCTCGAATGAGGGTAGGTTAATGTGGTGTGTTTTAATATAATTGTTTAGAAGGTTGCATAATTTTTTTTAAAATGATATGATTATTTTACCCTAATTAGCAACAGTATCTAGATTAGTAAGTGCTTAGCCGTAACTAATAAAAAGTTACGGCTTTTTATCTATAAAAATAAGGTTGTTGATATCAAAATATAGTCTAAAGCAATATGAGGTATCGCTCCACCTAACAATGACTTTGATTTAAACCACATAAATGTAAAAGGGACTCTTATAGCACTTATAACTATTAGACTTTGATAAACATTCCAATCATAAGTTGGTAAATGAATAGCACCAAACACCAGTGAACTAACTAACACTGAAGTAAATATTGCGATTTTTTTAGATGTGTATTTTAAAAGTAAAATTAGAATCGGTAAACAAACTGCAGCAGTAATTAATTCTTCTCCTAATAAGTGAATCCATCCAAGAGCATAAAACATACCCTTTGAGAATAGGTCATTACTATTGGATATTTGTTCAATTCCTTGATTAGCAGATAAATTAGCTATACCTAAAAGTTTTCCTATTAAAACTGTAGAAGCACCTATAAGTATACAAGATAATGCTATTAATGGGGTCCATAAAAGCATATTAGCTTTAGGTAATTTTAATAATTTTTTTACACCCATTTTTCCATATTGAAAATATAACGTTGCAATACCTGCGATTGGTAAAAATAAATAATCAAAGTATCCAAAATTAATCGAATATGTTGTTTTTAGAATAATTAGTACATATAACGTAATCAAAGCGGTGAACCAATGCTTAGTAAGCTTAATCTCATTCACAAACATAAAAACCTCCTTAAAATCAATTCTTTTATATTCAAACTAAATTTAGATTAAATTACTACAATATGATAACATATATTATCATTCTAAAAGTTTGTTTAAGGTATATTTAAATTAGAGTTAATCTTTTCGTTTGAGATGTTTGATGTTCAATAATATTACCTTGACTTAAATATTAACTTGGGTCCCTAAAGGGTCCCTAAAAGTTAGTGTGATATGGTATGTAAATAACAATAAAAATAAAAAGAACCCCGTCGTTATGGGATTCTTAATTTCGAAAAATGTTTAAATTTCTCTTATTAGCGTCCTGGGAGGGATTCGAACCCCCGACCGATGGCTTAGAAGGCCATTGCTCTATCCAGCTGAGCTACCAGGACATTTTTAACACAAGATTAATTATAGCTAATCCATAACGATAAATCAATATGAGCTTTAAAAAATTTATTTTCTTTTGACACCATTCACAAAAAAATTACAACATTATATAAATGTGAGATGGAGGACGATGATCCGCGGACATTAAATGATGAGTACTATAGCAGTAATCGCTATGCTTTTAATATATATAGAAGGAGATAGACAGAGACCAAAAGCATGATGACACCTACAGCAAAAAGGAGAATGACATATTTCTCAATGTGAGGAATATGATCTATTTTCCAAAAAAATTCAAATCCACCTTGCTGATCTAGCGCAATGGCAATAAATAGTAAGATATTAAGCGTGCCTAAAACAGATGTAAGTAATAATAGAAGTAACATGTTTCTCATCCTTTTTGCTGAGTTATTTTATTAAGCATATCATGTTTCAATTTCTTTTAAACTGACTAGTGATATTTTATCAATAATCATATCTTGTTGGTTTAATATAAACGCAAGCGGTGTACTTTTAAGATATAAATCGTCACGATTGTATCGTGTCACAATATTGATCCGTTTTAAATGAGGATGTTGTGCGACAAATGCTTCCACAACAGGAGGTTCATCTACAAAAACAAGTGTGATGTGTGCTGTATCTGACATTTTTGAAAATGTCTTGAATAGGCGTTGGCAAACCGTACACGTCGTACTGACAGCAATCACAACATGACGTCTTTGAGATTTTGAACGTTTATTGTAATTTGGAAATGTTGTTCCGATAGGGAGGCCACTCATTTCTCGGCGTGTTTTGTTAATTTTGTTTAATACAATAAGGTGGCCAATTCCACTCAAAATTATAAATAGTACAATTAGATAACTCATTTGTGTCCTCCTAAATGTTAATATAAATATTATACCTCAATCGTATCTCGTCGTCATATACTAAAAAATATCCACAATTTTCAAACAGTGATATTGAGGTTGATATTCGTTTAAAACCTTTTTTCAAAGTTATCGATGAACGATGTGATGATGAATGGGAAACACGTATATTAACCTATAAACGAAATGCTTAAGTTAAAAAAGCCACCGACTTAGTTAAGGCAGTGGCTGACAACTTTATAAATAAACATGTCCTTTAGCATAATGAAATGTTTCTCGTGTTGGTGTTTGGATAACACTTAAAAGCGTTAATACCCCAATTTTTCCTGCAATCATTGTTAAAATAATGAGTATTTTAGCAACAGAATTGTATTCTGTGGAGATACCTGTAGACAATCCTACAGTACCAAAAGCGGAAACAACTTCAAATGCTAAGTCTTCAAAATTCAAATTAGGTTGAGCAATGGAAATTAATAAAATAATGAGTATGACAAAACTACTCGCAGCAATGGCTATTGCTAAAGCTTTCTCCATTTGTTTTCTAACAATAGTACGATTAAAAATTTGCGTATGTTGATGTCCTTTTAAAATTGTAATAACAAAAGCAATGACTAAAGCAAATGTCGTCACTTTAATACCGCCAGCAGCACTCATTGGCCCAGCTCCTATAAACATTAAAAGAATCATTAATAACATCGTACCAGGTGCTAGGTGCGACATGTCTACAGTATTGAAGCCAGCAGTACGTGTCGTAATAGATTGGAAAAGCGATGCTTGGATTTGTTGCGGTAAGGTCATTGATTTTAAAACACCATTCATTTCTAATATCCAAAAACAAAATGCGCCGACAGTGATTAAAATGAAGGTTAACATGATTGTAATTTTAGAGTGGAATTGTAAGCGCCTACCGCGTTTCAAAGTGACTAAATCTAACAAAACAATATAACCTAGACCACCAAAAATAATTAAAAGTGCAACTGTTAAGTTTACAATCGGGTTCGTAGCATATGAAATTAAATTATCTGAAAAGAGTGCGAAACCAGCGTTATTTAAAGATGATATTGAGGTGAATAGACTAATAAAGATACCTCGATCCCATCCATACTGCGGTACAAATACAAAAGATAAAATAAATGTCCCGATTCCCTCAAAAATCACATTAAATAATAAGATTGATTTCAGAAAAAATGTATAGTTTCGTGCATCTTCAGTATTTAACTCAAGTTGAAATAGTATATTTTCTCGCACTGAAAGCGATTTTTGTGTGAATTTTAATGCCAACATGGACACTGTTACTATCCCCATACCACCTATTTGAATCAATGTCATAATCACGATATCGCCAAGTAGGTTGAATTGCTTTGTTATATCTACAGTAGCCAATCCGGTCACTGTAAAAGCGCTAGTCGCAACATACATAGCATCTAAAAATGATATTGGTTTTTGACCGGACCATGGGAGGTATAATAGTAAACTTCCAATCAACGTCGTAGATAAAAACAATGTCAAATAAATTAATATTGGTTGTTTTTTACTATGCATAATATGCGCCTCGGTTCTTTTTGAAAATATCATAACATGATTATTATGATAAGCAAGTAATATTTAGCTTATTTGTTTATTTTTAAGAAGTAAATAAGGCGGGGATAAATTGCAGTGTGGGGATAGTAAGGAAAGCAATTAAAAACAATATATAAATGAAAAAACCAATGTACCTTTACGATACATTGGTTTTTATAGTGTGCTTATTTTTTAGTAAATGTGTCAACTAAGCCTTTGATTAATTTGATAATGCCAAGAATGATATCAGTCCAGATCATAATGATAACCTCCTCTTATTTAATTACATCTTAAGTATAAATGGCATGACTTCAAAATAGGGCTTCGTTTCCTATAATGACGTTATAGTTGCATAACTGTTTTAAACATCACTTTTTTTAAACGCCTAGGCATTCATAATAAAGCGTAACTGTTTTTCATCCAGCTGTTTTTAGGGGATAATATTTTGTGTAGGGTACATTTCTGAAGTTGTAACTCATCAACAATCAATTCGAATATAAACACTGAGATGGATGTCATTAAGGTTAAAAAAATTTGTATTACCGCATTGTTTATTAAATTACATGTCAGGGATGTAAAGAGATTGTAAAAGCGTAAGACGTATAGGCAACTCAAACGTCTTTAAAAAGATGTGAGTTGGACAGTTAAGTATGAAAATTGGCGTTTTTAGAACTGAGAGACAATTTAATAAAATGTCACGTTATAGTGTGGATAACAAAACAAAGAACGATTCAATCAATCGCTATTTTGTTTTGGAAAATCTATAACTAAAGGAGTGGCGTTTATGTCAGATTTAATTAATGTAATTAAAGATACGATTCAAGCAGGTATGAATCATGATTGGGTATCTATGGGGACTGGTATTGCAGATATTTTAGCAAAAGGTATCAATGTCATCTCTGGTTTAATCGGCGGTTAAGCCATCAAAAAATATAACTTGTTAAATGAAAATATGTTTAAAAATACCCCTTGCTTGGTAAAAAATTTCACCTTGCAAGGGGTATTATAATTAATGTTTATGAATGCTTTGGATCCCATATTAAAATGTCATGCCCATCATCATTTTTGGCGTTCAAATCTTTAAAACCATTATCAATAAAGAATGATTTAGATTCAAAACGTGCAATCGCTTTAATGGGTTCATTAAATGATTTGGCAAATTCAAGTAATTTAGACCCATAGCCTTTTCCCTGATATTTCTTTAAAACTTCTAATTTCCAAACGACTAAATAGTCATCATAATCTGGGAAGTATGTTTCTTCAACTTCCCCTTTACGATAAAGTGCCATACGTGCACCTATCTTTTCACCGACATAAATGCCATAAAACGGTGAGTCTGAGCTTGCATCAATCATTTCCCCATGCAATTCATCGACCATATAGAGGTCTTTATTTCCGAAGTTTCTAAATTCTTCGAAAAGTTCCCCTGTACGATAGTTAATGTCTAGATGTACCACCTTTGTCATCAAAACGACCCCCTTGTATTTTTATTTAATTATAACTTATTTATTTATGTAATGAAAAGTAAAAATCAACAGGCTTAAACGTGAGTCGTTTAAGCCTGTTGATTTGTGAGAGAGAATAGATAGTTGATTATTGATTATTTTTGGATGGGTTGTTTTCCACCTGATGTGAATATTGCGATGATTTGTTTAATTAATTCGATTATGATTCCCATTTGAATCACCTCCACTTATACTTTAACGCTAAGCAGTGGGTATCGGCTTATTTATGCGTGAAATATAAATTGTGATGCTTAGCTGTATTTCTGAAAGATACTGATTACAGTGAAGATGCCTAACTGTAGTAAATATAAGCCGTTAAATTGTCATAATGATTCTTTATGATTATACTGTTAGGGAATACGGTTTAAGGAGACAAAGCATGGATTGTTATAAAGTCATAGTGAATGAAAAGGATCAATTTATATCTCAATATACACAACACGATCATAATTTGATGCAATTTTATGATTTTGATCCTAACAAAGATGAAAGTTTTAAGACACGTATGGCACAATCGAATAATGGCAGAGAGCAGCAGTTAGCAAACGTTATTCGACAATACATGTCTGATCTATCTCTATCAACAGCGCAAGCGCGTGCCCTTGAGCATTTGGCTCAAGGTGCAAAAGTTGTAATTGGTGGTCAGCAAGCAGGGCTATTAAGTGGACCATTATATACGTTTCATAAAGTGTTATCTATCATTGTCAAATCATCGGAGCTATCAACAACGTATCAACAACCCGTTGTTCCTGTATTTTGGATTGCGGGGGAAGATCATGATTTTGATGAGGTCAATCATACGTATGTATATAATGAAGAAAAAGGTCAACTCACAAAAGTGAAGTATCATACCATGACGCCACCAGAGACGTCTGTCTCTCACTTTAAACATGATGATGAAGCACTAATGCATGTCATTGAACACTATTTTAAAGAAATTCCAGAAACATCTTACACAAAGCAGCTCATCCACGATCTAAAAGATATGGTGCGTCTTTCAACTAATTGGTCTGACTTGTTTAAACATCTGATACATCGATGTTTTAAGCACCATGGTATTTTACTAATTGATGCAAGTTATCAACCTTTAAGAGAATTAGAGCGTCCATTCTTAAAAACATTATTAAAACACCATTTGGAAGTGGATCGTGCCTTTAGAGAAGGACAAGATAAAACAGTTGCTCATGGATTACCGCAAATGATTGAAACAGATACCAACGTACATTTGTTTTTAGAAATAGATGGTCAACGCCAATTACTTCGCTACCAAAATAACGCATACGTGACGACTAAACATGACGGGGAGTTTTCAGAAGAAGATTTACAACAGATAATCTCACAAGCACCTGAACGATTTTCTAACAATGTGGTTACACGTCCATTAATGCAAGAGTGGCTATTTAATACAGTCGCTTTTATAGGTGGCCCGAGTGAGATTAAATATTGGGCTGAATTACACGATGCGTTTAAAACATTAGACATTAAGATGCCTATAGTGTTACCGCGAATGAGAATAACATATGTCTCACCTAAAACTAAAAAATTACTCAAACAATATGATTTGAATATAAATGAAGTGATTGAAAAAGGTGCAACAGATGCAAAAAATAGGTTTGTACGCGCACAGGCATCAGAAACGGTATTAAATGATATTACACAAATGATTGCACATCAAAAATCTTTTTATGACAAATTAGCAAGAGAAATGTCAGCAACAGTAGATAATAAAAATTTATTAGAGAAAAATCATAAAATACAACTTCACCAATACGAGTATTTGAAACAACGTTATTTAAGAAATATCGAAAAAGAGAATGACATTAGTATGCGACATTTTAATCAATTAACGTCTGTGCTCCATCCGATGGGTGGGTTACAAGAACGTGTACTCAATCCAATCCAATTTTTAAATATTTTTGGGTGGGATATGTACACGTCCTCCACTTTCCCTCCACTCGATTACACTTTTGAACAAATTGTGATAGAAATATGATTATATCAATGGTTTGAGAGGGGTTCGAAGAAATTCGAACCTCTCTTTTTTGTGTCTAAATTGATAAAATTTGGACATTTTTACAGAATTAGTGGAGGATAGTGGGGAGATGTGGTAAATTATAAATAAGGTGAGGTGAGATAAGATGTTCATGGGTGAATTCGAAAACAAACTTGATACTAAAGGACGTATGATTGTACCGTCCAAGTTTCGTTATGACCTCAATGAGCGTTTTATTATCACGCGAGGCCTTGATAAATGTTTGTTCGGTTACACACTTGAAGAATGGCAAACCATTGAAGAGAAAATGAAAACCTTACCTATGACCAAAAAAGACGCAAGAAAATTCATGCGTATGTTCTTCTCTGGTGCGATTGAAGTGGAAATTGACAAACAAGGTAGAATCAACATCCCTGCTAAATTGCGCGATTACGCAAATCTTGATAAAGACTGTACTGTGATTGGTGTGTCTAACCGTATTGAAATATGGGATCGCCAAACATGGAACGATTTTTATGACGAATCTGAAGACAGTTTTGAAGAAATAGCAGAAGATTTAATTGATTTTGATTTTTAAATAAGAGCTGTGAAATGAAAATGGAGGGTTCGAAGTGTTCCATCACATAAGCGTGTTATTGAAGGAGACAGTAGACCAATTAAATATTAAAGAAGATGGTGTCTACGTTGACTGCACGTTAGGTGGCGCAGGACACTCTGCATATTTACTTAGTCAGTTGTCTGACAGCGGGAAATTAATCGCTATAGACCAAGACATGACAGCAATCAACAACGCAAAAGAGAAACTGAAAAACGAACTTCACAAAGTTACATTTGTGCATAATAACTTTAGAAATTTAGCAGAAGTGTTAAATGACTTACACATTGAAAAAGTGGATGGTATTTTATATGACTTAGGCGTATCAAGTCCACAACTTGATATTCCAGAACGCGGCTTTAGCTATCATCATGATGCTAGGTTAGATATGAGGATGGATCAAACACAGTCACTTTCCGCTTATGAAGTTGTAAATGAGTGGCCATACGAGGATTTGGTTAAAATATTTTTCCGTTATGGAGAGGAGAAGTTTTCTAAGCAAATCGCCCGTAAAATTGAATCTAAACGACAAATTCAACCTATTGAAACAACATTAGAGCTTGTGGAACTTATTAAAGAAGGCATTCCCGCTAAAGCGAGGCGTAAGGGAGGGCATCCTGCTAAGCGCGTATTTCAAGCGATACGTATAGCAGTTAATGATGAATTATCAGCATTTGAAGATTCTCTCGAGCAAGCTATTGAGCATGTAAAAATAAACGGACGCATTTCTGTCATTACCTTTCATTCATTGGAAGATCGTTTATGTAAACAAATGTTTCAAGAGTATGAAAAAGGACCGGATGTTCCAAGAGGATTGCCGGTTGTTCCAGAAGCGTACACACCGAAATTAAAACGTGTGAATCGCAAACCTATTGTCGCTAGTGATTCGGATTTGGAAGAAAATAACCGCGCTAGAAGCGCAAAGCTTAGAGTGGCTGAAATATTGAAATAAAGGGGCGAAACAATTCAATGGCAGTAGAAAGAATATATGAACCATATCACCATGTAGAAGCGCAACCGCAAAGAAGACCTCAACCTCAAACGAGACCACAAACACAAACGCGTCAATCTCAAGTTAAAAAAACGGTCGTCGTTGGTTTGACAAGGTTTGAGAAAATGTTATACATATCGTTGATAACTATCATTGCCGTAATCAGTATCTATATGCTATCGTTAAAAATGGATGCATATGATACGAATGGAAAGATAGCAGATTTAAATCAAAAAATTGAAAAACAAACAAGTCAAAATAGCGCATTAGAAGCAGAAACAAAACAAAACGCATCATATAAACGCATCTATGATAAAGCCCAACAACAGGGTATGAGTCTAAAGAATGACAATGTAAAGGTAGTGCGTAAAAATGCCGAAACGCAAAATTAAGATTAAAAAAAATAAACTAGGAGCAGTCCTCCTTATTAGCTTTTTTGGACTGCTCTTTTTTCTATTGGTTTTGAGATATAGTTTCGTAATGTTAACAGGCCACTCCTCAGGTGAGGATTTAATTGTTAAAGCCAATCATAAATATTTAGCTAAACTCGAAGAACATGCAGAGCGTGGCAAAATCTTTGATCGAAATGGAAAGGTTTTGGCTGAAGATGTTGATCGTTTTCGATTAGCAGCTGTCTTAGATCCTAAAGCGAGTAAAGATTCCAAAAAGCCACGACACGTTAAAGATAAGAAAGAAACAGCGAAAAAATTAGCGAGAGTTATTGATATGTCTGAAAAAGACATTGAAAAAAGACTAGATAATAAAAAAGCTTTCCAAGTAGAGTTTGGAAAAGCGGGTAAAGGTTTAACATACCAAGACAAAGAGAAGATAGAAAAAATGAATTTGCCAGGAATAACCTTATACCCAGAAGTGCAGCGATTTTATCCTAACGGTAATTTTGCGTCACATTTAATTGGTTTGGCGCAAAAAGATCCGGATTCGGGTGAATTGAAAGGTGCGCTTGGTGTAGAAAAAATATTTGACAGTTATTTAACTGGAAAAAAAGGACATTCCTCTTTTACTACTGATATTTGGGGATATATTACTCCGAATTCTAAAAATGAAGTAGCACCTGAACGTGGAGACGATGTTCATTTAACCATTGACTCAAACATTCAAGTTTTTGTTGAGGAAGCGTTAGACAACATGGTTAAACGTTATGAACCTAAAGATTTATTTGCGGTAGTCATGGATGCTAAAACTGGTGAAGTTTTAGCGTTTAGCCAACGCCCAACTTTTAACCCAGAAACAGGCGAAGGTTTCGGGAAAAAATGGGCGAATGATTTGTATCAAAATACTTATGAACCAGGTTCAACGTTTAAGAGTTACGGATTAGCCGCAGCGATTCAAGAGGGTGAATTTGATCCTAAAAAGAAATATGAATCTGGCTATAGAGATATTCAAGGCTCTCGCATTTACGACTGGAATAAAAAAGGTTGGGGAGAAATTAACATGGGTCTTGGTTTCACGTATTCTTCCAACACTTTAATGATGAAACTTCAAGATTTAGTCGGTGCAGACAAAATGAAAACTTGGTATGAAAAATTTGGATTTGGTGAGAAAACTGGCAGTTTGTTTGATGGTGAAGCAAGCGGACATATTGCTTGGGATAATGAACTGATGCAAAAAACGTCTGCATTTGGACAGTCTACAACAGTGACACCAGCTCAAATGCTTCAAGCGCAGTCGGCCTTTTTCAATAAAGGGACAATGTTGCAACCTTATTTCATTCAGTCAATTATGAATCCCGTCGAGGATAAAACATTTTATAAAGGTGAACGCAAGGAAGCTGGAAAACCGATTACGAATGAGACTGCTGAAAAAGTGAAAAAACAACTTGATGAAGTTGTAAATAGTGAAAAAAGTAATGCTAAAAATTACCGCGTTGACGGTTATCGCATCGGTGGTAAAACGGGTACTGCACAAGTTGCTGACGAAAAAAATGGGGGATACGTTAAAGGTGCAAATCCGTATTTTGTGAGTTTTATCGGCCATGCGCCAAGTAAAGATCCTAGAATTGTTGTGTATGCGGGTATGAGTCTTGCCCAAAAACGCGACCAAGAAGCATATGAAATGGGTGTGAGCCGAGCGTTTGTACCAATCATGCAAAATACATTGCAATATTTAAATGTGGGTAACGAAGAAGTGAAAAATAATGGTAAACTGAATGAAGTACCTGACGTCACGAACCAATCTTTACAAAAAGCTGAAGATACGCTTAAAGGGAAATCATTTAACCCTGTCATCATAGGTAATGGCGAAAAAGTTGTAAATCAAAGTCCAGATCGCAATGTGAAGTTACTACCGAACAGTAACGTACTCGTAATGACAGATGGCGATCTAACAATGCCAGATATGACAGGATGGACGAGAGATGATTTAATAGCCTTTGAATCTCTAACCGGTATTAAAGTGAAAGTTACAGGAAGTGGTTTTGTGAAATCACAATCCATCTCACCACATGCTGCTATCAATAAAAAGCAACAAATTGAAGTAGAATTAAAATCGCAATAGTTTTGTACGCGTATCGAACATGACGCGCATAAACAATTGTAGATAACATGTAAACACTTGGGGGTGGAGCAACGAGTTCAAATGAGAGTTTGACTTCTGTTTCACCTCCAATTATATATTATTAATTAAATTAATCATGTTTGAATAAAAAGGAGAACGACTATGAGTTTTTTGATCGCAATTATCGCTTTTATCATTACGGCCGTCCTCGTGCCTGTATTGATTCCGACATTAAAAAGAATGAAATTTGGGCAAAGCATTCGTGAGGAAGGGCCCGAAAGCCATATGAAAAAAAACGGAACACCAACTATGGGTGGACTTACTTTTCTAATTAGCGCCATTGTCACAACTTTAATTGCAAGTTTTTTTGTGGATACCGCTAGCCCATTATTATTACTCGTATTTGTTACGTTAGGATTCGGTTTAATTGGTTTTATAGATGATTATATTATTGTTGTAAAGAAAAATAACCAAGGATTGACAAGTAAACAAAAGTTTTTAGCACAAATTGTTATCGCTGTAGTATTCTTTATTGTTGCTAAAGGAATGAATGCCTTCGACTTTTCAACAAGTATTAACTTACCGTTTACGGATATCTCAATTCCTTTATCGTTTGCATATGTGATCTTTATCATTTTTTGGCAAGTTGGTTTTTCAAATGCAGTTAACTTAACAGATGGATTAGATGGACTTGCAACAGGTTTATCAATCATCGGTTTTTCAATGTATGCCGTGATGAGTTTTATTTTGGCACAACCTGCGATAGGTTTATTTTGTGTGATTATGGTTGCCGCTTTAGCAGGATTTTTACCGTATAATATTAACCCAGCTAAAGTATTCATGGGAGATACAGGTAGTTTAGCGTTAGGTGGTATTTTTGCGACCATCTCAATTATGTTAAACCAAGAATTGTCACTATTATTTATCGGTCTAGTTTTCGTCCTTGAAACACTATCAGTGATGATTCAAGTTACTTCGTACAAATTAACAGGTAAACGCGTATTCAAAATGAGTCCACTTCACCATCATTTTGAGCTTGTTGGGTGGAGTGAATGGAAAGTAGTAGGTGTATTTTGGACAGTCGGTTTAATTTCTGGCCTTATCGGCTTATGGATAGGAGTGAGCTAATTGTTAAACTATACAGGTTTAAAAGGGAAAAAAGTACTCGTCATTGGGTTAGCAAAAAGTGGGTATGAGTGTGCGAAGTTGTTACACCTACTTGGAGCAGACGTTACTGTTAATGATGGTAAAGATTTATCGCACGATGCTCACGCGCATGATTTGGAGACTATGGGCATTAAAGTGGTAAGTGGCGCACATCCGCTTGCGTTGTTAGATGAATCTCCAATCATATTTAAAAATCCTGGTATTCCATATTCTATTTCTATTTTAGAAGAGGCAGAAAAACGAGGCTTGAAAATATTAACTGAAGTTGAATTAAGCTATTTAATTTCTGAAGCACCTATTATTGGTATTACTGGGACGAATGGCAAAACTACGGTGACATCTTTGATAGGAGACATGTTTAGCAAAAGTCGCGAAACAGGTCACCTTGCTGGTAATATTGGATATGTAGCATCAAAAGTGGCACAAGATGTGCGTGCAGATGAATATTTAGTGACTGAGTTATCCTCATTTCAACTTTTAGGCATTGAAAAGTACCGTCCACATATAGCAATCATAACGAATATCTATTCTGCACACCTAGATTATCATGGTGACTTAGAAAATTATCAAAACGCTAAAAAGCGTATATTTGAAAATCAAACAGAGCGCGACTACTTGATTTTTAATTATCATCAAAGACATTTAATTGATACGTCTAAAGTGAAATCAAAAATTATTTACTTTTCCACACAACAACCAGTAGATGGTATATATGTGGAGAATAACTACATCGTGTACAAAGGGATAAACCTTATACATTTAGATGACATTGTTTTGCCGGGTGAACACAACTTAGAAAATATTTTAGCAGCAATGATGGCTGCGATATTAGCTGGTATTTCAATTACCGCAATCATCCAATCTTTAACGACGTTTTCAGGTATTGAACATCGTCTTCAATACATTGGCAACAATAAGACAAACAAATATTACAATGACTCAAAAGCGACCAATACATTAGCGACACAGTTTGCATTGAATTCATTTAAACAACCTATCATTTGGTTGTGTGGTGGTCTTGACAGAGGTAATCAATTTGATGAGCTCATTCCTTATATGACAAATGTGCGTGTTATGATTACATTTGGAGAGACGCAAAACAAATTTGTGAAGTTAGGTGAAAGTCAAGGCAAGTATGTGTTAACTGCAAAAGATGTTGCAGAAGCTGTCGATTTAGTTCAAGGCATTATTGAGCCTAATGATGTTGTATTGCTTTCACCAGCGTGTGCAAGTTGGGATCAATATGACACATTTGAGCAACGTGGTGAAGTGTTTATCAATGCTTTCCGTAAACATTTACCATCACATTAAAGGGTGTGACATGAATGAGTGAACCGGTTAGAAAAATAGATAACGAATATATTAAAGAAAAGCGACGTAAACAATTAAAAAAAAGACGCCGATTTCAACGTAATTTAGTATTAGGTTTAGTAATTATCGTCTTTTGTATTGCGTTATTTATGTTTACACCGATAAGTAAGGTACATGATGCAGAAGTAAATGGCACGCATTTTGTACCTAAAAATGATGTAAAAAAAGAGTTGCAAATCAATCATCAACCTCGTGTGTATGCTTATGATTCAAAAGCAGCTATTGAACGGTTAGAAAAAAATCCACTTATTAAATCTATTGAAATTCACAAAGCATTTCCTAACACCATCATTGTAGATGTCAAAGAACATGATATCGTTGGCATTACACAAGAAAAAGACAAAGTAGTACCTATTATTGAGACCGGAAAAGTGATTAAAGATTTTAAAGGTACCGTCCCAAATGAAGTGCCATTTTTAAATGGATTTAAAGGGTCAGAAAAACGAAAAATGGTTGAAGCATTGCAAAAAATGGATCAAACGACACGCGCTCAAATTTCAGAAATCAATTTTGCACCTGAAAAAGATCAACCGAATCTTATTAGACTCTATATGAGAGATGGTATTGAAGTTTTAGGTAAAACAACGACAATAGCTAAAAAGCTAGAATATTATCCAAGTATGTCTCAAGCATTAGAAAAGGATGAATCAGGTAAATTAAAAAAATCAGGTTATATTGATTTGTCAGTCGGGGCAACATTTATTCCTTATGCAAATGAGAAAAATAATGACAATGGATCAGCGAGTTCACAAGAGCTTCAATCTGGTACTGCGACTGAAGATAAAGCAAAAGATGATTTACAAAAAGCATTAAATAAAATTAAAGAGAACGAAAAAGAATAAAAAGTCAAAAAAGTTTTAAAATCAACGTGTTTATAGTTCACATTGAAAGTGTGTTATTGTAAACTGTTTATAGTGTGAATAAGAATTATGTCAGGAGGTGCCTATCTATGGAAGAGCATTATTATGTGAGCGTAGATATAGGCTCATCAAGCGTTAAGGTAATCGTTGGTGAAAAATTTCATAATGGTATTAATGTGATAGGTACAGGGCAAACCTATACTAGTGGCATTAAAAATGGATTAATAGATGATTTTGATATTGCAAAACAAGCTATTAAAGATACGATTAAAAAGGCATCCATTGCGTCAGGTGTAGATATTAAAGAAGTCTTCCTTAAATTACCGATTGTGGGTACAGAGGTTTTTGATGAATCTAACGCGTTAGAGTTTCATGAAGATACAGAAATCAAAGGGACACATATTGAAAATGTTTTAGAAGGCATCCGTGAGAAAAATGTTGAACCCAACACTGAAGTCATTAACACATTCCCTTTAAAATTCGTTGTTGATGGAAACAATGAAGTGACAGACCCTAAAGAACTTGTTGCAAGACATTCATTAGAAGTAGATGCAGGAGTTATTGCCGTTCCACAAACATTGTTAATCAATATGATTAAATGTGTAGAAGCAAGCGGTGTAGATGTGTTAGATGTCTACTCAGATGCATATAACTATCGCTCTATTTTATCGGCTACGGAAAGAGAATTAGGTGCGTGTGTCATTGACATCGGTGAAGATTTAACACAAATTGCGTTTTATGAACGTGGAGAACTTGTAGATGCTGATGTTGTGACAATGGCTGGTAGACATATCACCGAAGACATTCAACAATTTTTAAATACTACATACGACACTGCTGAAAAAATCAAACAACAATATGGACATGCATTTTATGATTCAGCTTCTGATCAAGATGTGTTTACAGTAGAACAACTTGACAGTGAGACACCAGCACAGTTTACTCAAAAAGAACTCGCAGATGTCATTGAAGCACGTGTAGAAGATATTTTCTTTGAAGTGTTTGATGTATTGCAAGAACTACAACTTACAAAAGTAAATGGTGGTTTTGTAGTAACAGGTGGTTCAGCAAACTTATTAGGTGTTAAAGAATTATTAACAGATATGGTGAGTGAAAAAGTACGTATTCATACCCCTTCACAAATGGGAATTCGCAAACCAGAATTTTCTTCAGCAATTTCCACAATTTCTAGTAGTATTGCTTTTGATGAATTATTGGATTATGTTACAATTAGTAATCATGATGACGAGGAAATTGAAGAAGAAGTTATCGTAGATGAAACACCACGACACGAATCTCGAATGGGTGGTTTTGATGGCTTCTTTAAAAAGAAAAACAAGAAACACTCGGACGACAGAATGGAAACAGAACGAACAAATCATGATGCAGGTTATCATGACAATGAAAGATATGAAAAATATGATGATTATGAACTTGAAACTGAACGAGATGGAAGACATGCAAATGGTGAACCACATCAACAAGAAGAAAGTAAGTTCAAAAAAATTATGAGATCATTATTTGAGTAATTGGCTACAAAGATTAGGAGGAATTGTAAATGTTAGAATTTGAACAAGGATTTAATCATTTGGCGACACTTAAAGTCATCGGTGTCGGTGGTGGCGGTAATAATGCCGTTAACCGAATGATAGATCACGGAATGAATAATGTTGAATTTATTGCAATCAATACAGATGGACAAGCTTTAAACTTATCTAAAGCGGAATCAAAAATTCAAATTGGTGAAAAATTAACGCGTGGTTTAGGTGCGGGTGCTAACCCTGAAATCGGTAAAAAAGCTGCTGAAGAATCACGTGAACAAATTGAAGATGCAATTCAAGGTGCAGACATGGTATTCGTTACTGCTGGTATGGGTGGCGGTACTGGTACAGGTGCAGCACCAGTTGTAGCCAAAATTGCTAAAGAAATGGGTGCACTTACTGTTGGTGTTGTAACACGACCTTTTAGTTTTGAAGGACGTAAACGTCAAACTCAAGCTGCTGCAGGTGTAGAATCTATGAAAGCTGCAGTGGATACATTAATCGTTATCCCTAACGATCGCTTACTTGATATCGTAGATAAATCAACACCTATGATGGAAGCATTTAAGGAAGCTGACAATGTTTTACGTCAAGGTGTTCAAGGTATTTCAGATTTAATTGCTGTATCAGGTGAAGTAAACTTAGACTTTGCTGACGTTAAAACAATTATGTCGAACCAAGGTTCAGCATTAATGGGTATTGGTGTATCTTCAGGCGAAAATAGAGCGGTTGAAGCTGCGAAAAAAGCAATTTCTTCACCATTACTTGAAACGTCAATTGTGGGTGCACAAGGTGTGCTTATGAATATCACAGGTGGCGAATCATTATCATTATTTGAAGCGCAAGAAGCTGCTGATATCGTACAAGATGCGGCAGATGAAGATGTTAACATGATTTTCGGTACTGTAATTAATCCTGAATTACAAGATGAAATTGTGGTTACAGTCATCGCTACTGGTTTTGAAGAAAAACCATCTTCACAAGCGCGTAAGCAACAAAGTACTACTGGATTTGGAAGCAGTGCACAAAGTACACCAAGCAGAGAATCAAACTTTGGTGGTACCCACGCTTCATCACACGACGACAGAGAATTAGAAAATGGTCGTAGTCATAGTACAAATGATGATGATATTCCAAGCTTTATTCGTAATAGAGAAGAGCGCCGTTCAAGAAGAACACGTCGTTAATCCACTACCAATATCATCATAAGAAGATATGACATATAAGAGCATGAGTTGTATTGATGACGTTTAATATATACATGCTCACATAGTAGATAGATGATTGCTAGGGCAAAGGTGACTATTTCATTGTCCTAGCTTTTTATATTTTTATTGCAGTGTGTTCAATCAAGGGGGCGTATCGTATGAAAGCATTTATTCCTGCAGGTCATTATTTAAATTATGCACCTAGCCAAGAGCACGGTGTGTGCATTGGCATGACGACACGTCAAGGTGGTTTAAGTCCATTTCCGTCTCAGGCATTTAACATGGCGCGTTATATTAATGATGATCCGAAACACATTTCTGAACATCAACGTATACTTGCAAATGAAATTGGTTTTCCAACGTCCCAATGGGTGTTCCCAATTCAAACCCATGAAGCGAAAGTAGTCGAAGTGACAGCCAAAGATTGTGGCGCGAATATTTCTGAACTTGATGATACATGCTTATACGGTGTGGATGGTTTATATACGTATGAAAAAGACGTACTCCTAACGATGTGCTACGCTGATTGTGTACCTGTTTATTTTTATAGTCCTAAACATCACTTTATCGGACTTGCACATGCAGGTTGGCGTGGTACAGTGGGATGTATCGTGCATCATATATTAGATGCGTTTCCATATGCTTATGAAGATTTATATATAGTGATGGGGCCATCGACTTCAAATAGTTATGAAATTAATGATGATATTTTACGTCAATTTGAACAATTACCTATTGATATAACGCAATATGTCGAGCATCGTGGTGCCGATAGACATGGTATCGATTTAAAATTAGCAAATCAATTATTATGTGAGCAACGCGGTGTACCTCGAGAGAACATTTATCGCACAACCCATGCCACTTCTGAAAATTTAGAGTTATTTTTCTCATATCGAATCGAGAAAGGGAATACTGGTCGCATGTTAGCTTTTATAGGACAACATTGAGCTGTATTGAGGAAAGGACGAAAACAATGTCAGTTGTAGAAAATTATGATTATATTCAATCAAAAATAAAAAAACATCTTGCTAAAGTTGGTTTGAAGTCGATGCCTCGCGTGATTGCAGTTACAAAATATGTTACAATAGAGCGAGCTAAAGAGGCCTATGATGCTGGTATTCGAGATTTTGGTGAAAATAGAATTGAAGGGTTTTTAGATAAAAAAGCGGCTTTACCAAATGATGTAATGATGCATTTTATTGGATCATTGCAATCACGAAAAGTAAAAGAAGTCATTAATGAGATTGATTATTTACATGCATTGGATCGTGATAGTTTAGCCAAAGAAATCAGCAAACGCGCAACACACACTATTAAATGTTTTGTGCAAGTAAACGTCGCGGGTGAAGCTTCTAAACACGGCCTATCATTAGATCAGGTTGTGCCTTTTATCCAAAATCTTTCAAAATATGAGCACATTGAAGTTGTAGGTCTAATGACAATGGCACCATATATTGATGATGAAGATCAATTGAAAGACATATTTACACAATTAAAATCAAAACGTGATGATATTCAAGCTTTAAAATTAAATTACGCTCCATGTACTGAATTATCAATGGGGATGAGTAACGATTACGCCATTGCCACTGAAGCAGGTGCAACATATGTGCGTATCGGAACAAGCTTAGTAGGAAAAGAGGAGTGAGAGTATTGGCTATTAAAGATTTATTCAATGGCTTTTTCACGATCGAGGAAGAAGAAGACGACTTTATCGAAGAAGAAGAACGCCGTGAACGCGCACGTGAACGAGAACTAGAAAAACAAAGAGAAGTTGATACAAATCAAGGATCAGCTTCAAATCAACGCTATACATCATCGACACATGCAACAGAACGACCAAGAACATTACAATCCGTACCTAAAAAACAGTCATCCAGAATTAAATCTATGCATAATGAACGTAAATATCAAGTTGCGAAAGACCCTGCGACGCAACAAGGGAATGTGGTAAGTATGACACAAACATCAGATTCATTTTCAAATGGTAGCTCTAAAATGTGCTTATTTGAGCCACGCGTGTTTTCTGACACACAAGATATTGCTGATGAATTGAAAAATCGCCGTGCAACGTTAGTCAATTTGCAGCAAATTGATGCTGTATCTGCAAAACGTATCATCGATTTCTTAAGTGGTACAGTATATGCGATAGGTGGCGATATCCAACGCGTAGGCGCTGATATTTTCCTATGTACACCAGACAACGTAGAAGTAGCTGGTAGTATTTCTGAGCACATTGATGCCATTGAAAATCAATATGAATAAGGGAGACATCCATGAGCATACACACATTACAAACCATATTCGAATTTTTAATATTTGTAGTTAGAATCTATTCCTATGGAATGATTGTTTATATTTTCATGTCATGGTTACCTGGTGCACGAGAAAGTGTAGTGGGCCAATTCATGGCTAAAATCTATGAGCCGTATTTAGAGCCATTTAGACGTATCATTCCACCATTAGGGATGATTGATTTATCACCAATCGTCGCGTTTATTGTGCTTAATTTATTCCAAAGAGGTCTTTTTGAGATTTATCGTTTAATTGTGACATACTTATTCTAATTAAAACTATATTTAAGATAAATGTCGTAATTTGCGAACGCTTATTATGAACCTATAAATCAACGCAAAGGGGTAAGGACATCCAAACTGTCCCACCCCTTTTTTTAACTATCACAAGTTCAAAAAGGAGCATCGGTGCTATGGACCTTTATCAACATTTCAGAGCTGAAGAACGTCAAACTATAGATATGTTGACAGATAAAGCGAGACAAGCGGATATGCAGTATAGTCCAATATTAACTGCTTTTTTAGATCCACGTGATCAATATATATTAAAGGTCATTGTAGGGAGTTTCCCATCATTGACTTGTTATTTTTTCGGTGGTCCTCATAGTGAACGTCAGCGTGCGATTATTGCTCCTGACTACTTTGAACCCGAGCCTGATGATTTTGAAGTAAGTTTAATCGACATCGACTATCCGGAAAAATTTGTGACACTTCAACATCAACACGTGTTAGGGACGCTAATGTCATTAGGGATTGAACGTGACCAAATTGGTGACATATTATTAGGAGAGCGAATACAGTTCGTTTTGACAAATCAAATTAAATCTTATATTATGATGGAATTAACACAAATAAAAGGTGCTGCAGTTAAACTTAATGTTGTATCAATTGAAAATATGATAAAATCTAAAGAGCAATGGCAAACACACCAAACAACTGTAAGTGGGATGCGTTTAGATGTGATGTTGAAAGACATGATACGTAAATCACGAACGATTTCTCAAACACTCATTCAACGTAAACGTGTCAAAGTCAATCATACTCTTATCGAAGCCGTAGATTTTCAACTGGAGGAAGGCGATTTACTATCCATCCAAGGTTATGGTAGGGCGAAAGTGATACACATTGGTGAGCGCACGAAAAAAGATAAATTAAGATTAACCTATCAAACGTTATTTAAATAGTGTATGATAAAGGAGGAAATGACATGGCTTTTACCCCAAGTGAAATTAAAAATAAATCTTTTACACGTATCAAAAATGGTTTTGAACCGACAGAAGTTGAACAATATTTGGAACAATTAAGTACTGAAATTGAACGTTTAAAAGAAGATAAAAAACAACTTGAAAAAGTTTTAGAAGAAAGAGATGCACATATCCAATCTTTTAAAGATGTTGAAAAGTCGGTAGGAGAAGCGATTGTAAGTGCACAACGCGCTGCGGATGAAACAAAAGCTGCAGCACAAAAAGAACATGATGCAATCGTTCAAAAAGCACATGCTGAAGCCAATCGTATAGTCAATGATGGTATTGAAAAAGCACGTCGCTTATCATTCCAAACTGAAGATATGAAGCGTCAGTCTAAAATTTTCCGTTCACGTTTCAGAATGCTTGTTGAAGCGCAACTCGATTTACTTAAAAGCGATGACTGGGAGTATTTACTTAACTATGATCTTGACGCACAACAAGTGACTGAAGAAAACTTCCACCATTTACATCAGCAAGACATTACTGCACAAGAGCAACAACAAGCACAAGCAAAACCTGAAGCACAACAATCTACTGAAAATAAAAAACAAAATGATGGAGACGCGCAAGAGAAGTAAGTTTTACCACAGCGAGTTAGGATTGGTGAGAGCCTAACGTAGACCCTTTTCTTGTATCACTCACATTGTTGATGAATATATTTATTATAAGAGAACTCTAAGCTGAGTTAATGAGGGTGGTACCGCGGCATAAGTCGTCCCTTTAATTGAGCTTAGAGTTCTTTTTATATTTAAAGGAGTGTATGAATGATGGATTATAAAGAGACGTTGTTAATGCCTAAAACGAAATTTCCTATGCGTGGTGGATTACCAAATAAAGAACCGCAAATCCAAGCAGAATGGGAAGAAAAACAACTTTATGACAAAATGTTAAAGAAAAATGAGGGGAATACACCTTTCATTTTGCATGATGGACCACCATATGCAAATGGTAATTTACATATGGGACATGCGTTAAATAAAATTTTAAAAGATTTTATTGTACGTTACAAAACGATGCAAGGGTTTTATACACCTTTTGTTCCAGGTTGGGATACTCATGGTTTACCAATCGAACAAGCCTTAACGAAAAAAGGTGTTAAACGTAAAGAAATGTCTACAGCAGACTTCAGAAAAAAATGTGAAGCATTTGCATTAGAACAAATCGAATTGCAGAAAAAAGATTTTAAACGTCTAGGTGTGAATGGTGACTTTAATAATCCATATATTACACTTAAACCTGAATATGAAGCTGCTCAAATTCGTTTGTTTGGTGAAATGGCTGACAGAGGATTAATTTATAAAGGTAAAAAACCGGTATATTGGTCGCCATCAAGTGAGTCATCATTAGCTGAAGCTGAAATTGAATATCACGATAAACGTTCAGCGTCTATTTATGTTGCTTTTGAAGTTAAAGATGCAAAAGGCACTGTAGATGAAGATGCCAAGTTTATTATTTGGACAACGACGCCTTGGACTTTACCTGCCAATGTTGCAATTTCTGTACATCCAGAATTGACTTATGTACAAATGAATGTCGATGGTGAAAAATATGTCATTGCAGAAGCATTAGTCGACAACGTTGCAGAAGCATTAGAATGGAATAAAGAAACGGTTGTTCGTGAAAAAGAATTTAAAGGTTCTGAGCTAGAGTACGTTGAAACAGCACATCCATTTATTGACCGCGTGTCACTTGTTATCAATGGTACACATGTTACGACAGACGCTGGTACAGGTTGTGTCCATACAGCACCTGGTCATGGTGAAGATGACTATATCGTAGGTCAGAAATATGGTTTGGATGTGATTAGTCCAGTTGATGATAAAGGTGTGTTTACTGAAGAAGCAGGTCAATTTGCGGGCATGTTCTATGATAAAGCAAATAAAGACATTACAGAATTGTTAACTGAAAAAGGTGCATTACTCAAATTAAACTTCATTACACATAGTTACCCGCATGATTGGCGTACGAAAAAACCTGTTATTTTCCGTGCAACACCACAATGGTTTGCCTCAATTTCAAAAGTACGTGAAGATATTTTAGATGCAATTGATCACACAATGTTTAAAGTAGATTGGGGTAAGACGCGTATTTACAACATGATTCGTGACCGTGGTGAATGGGTCATTTCGCGTCAACGTGTTTGGGGCGTTCCGCTTCCAGTTTTCTATGCTGAAAATGGTGACACGATTATGACTAAAGAGACAGTAAATCATGTTGCAGATTTATTTGAAAAACACGGCTCTAATATTTGGTTTGAGCGTGATGCAAAAGACTTATTACCAGAAGGGTTTACTCATGAAGGTAGTCCAAATGGTGTATTCACGAAAGAAGAAGACATTATGGACGTGTGGTTTGACTCTGGTTCATCACATCGTGGTGTGTTAGAAGGACGCCCTGAGTTAAGTTATCCAGCAGATATGTATTTAGAAGGTAGTGACCAATATCGTGGTTGGTTTAACTCTTCAATTACGACTTCTGTAGCAACACGAGGTATTTCACCTTATAAGATGTTGTTATCTCACGGTTTTGTTATGGACGGTGAAGGTAAAAAAATGAGTAAATCTTTAGGTAATGTCATCGTTCCAGATACCATTGTTAAACAAAAAGGTGCTGACATAGCACGTTTATGGGTATCATCTGTGGATTATTTAGCAGACGTACGTATTTCTGAAGAGATTTTAAAACAAGTGGCTGATGTATATCGTAAAATTCGTAACACGTTACGCTTCTTACTTGGTAATGTGAGTGATTACAATCCAAATACAGATAGCATTTCAGAAGACCGTTTATTAGAAGTTGATCGTTACGTATTACATCGTTTTAGAGAATTTAAAAACAGCACGTTAGATCATTTTGATCACTTTGATTATCTTGATATCTATCAAGAAGTTCAAAACTTCATCAATGTAGAACTTAGTAACTTCTATTTAGATTATGGTAAAGATATTTTATATATCGAAGCTAAAGATGCGCATAAACGCCGTAGTATGCAAACGGTACTTTATGAAATCTTGATTGATTTAACGAAACTATTAGCACCAATCATTCCACATACTGCTGATGAAGTATGGTCTTATATTGAACAGCAACCAGAAGAAAGTGTTCATTTATCAAATTTACCTGAGCGTCAAGATGTTGATCGTGAATTAATCGAAAAATGGACGACATTTATGAGTTTACGTGATGATGTTAACCGTGCATTAGAACAAGCACGTAATGAAAAAATCATCGGTAAATCATTACAAGCGAAAGTGAAGATTGGAAATAGTACTTCATTTGACACAACGTCATTCTTAAGTCAATTTGAAGATTTACATCAACTCTTTATTGTGTCACAAGTAGAAGTTGTTGAGTCACCGAATGGTCAAGATTACCAATATGCGAACATCGCGATTGAACATGCTGAAGGAGAGCAATGTGCGCGTTGTTGGAACTATTCAAATGATTTAGGATCAGTAGGTGAAATGACTGCATTATGTCCGCGCTGTCAAGAAGTTGTTAAAACATTAAAATAATACATGCGTGAGATATAAACCTATACTTTCAATGTTAATAAAATTTAGTTTGGTGTTTTGCCTCCAAGTTCATCTCGTTATGAATTTGGGGGCTTTATTTCATTCCACACTGTATTCAAAAAAATGCTTATTTTAATATGTATTGACATCTAAATGATTAATATGAGTGCGTTTATGTCATCATCATTGCCAATTTGCTTAACAAAAGAGGTTATGCCTAGTGATATGAAAGCGGTGATACAATGCGGTTGATATACGTGTGCTTTTATGTAAAAAGAAACGTAAATACACTTTAGAATTATGTCTACATAAAATTTAAGGTAAAATTAATGTAATATAATATATTATTTAGTATTTTTAGTCTCTATTTGTGTTACGCTTTTATCGTTAATCAACGTCAACTATCAAAATCTTTAAATAATGGTTTTATATTAAGGGAGTGACACAATGGGGAAATATTTTATTTGCGGACTGATATTTGCTATGGTCGTATTTTTAGCGGAAACGGTGAAACACTTAACATTTAATCAAATTTATTATGGTAATATGTTAGGATTTTCAAATTTTCTAGACGTTTTAGTTACAACAGTTTTAGGTTATGCATTTGGAGTATTAATGGCAATGTTATTATATATTAAAAAATCGAGAAGATAATGGTAAGTGTGTTTATAAATGCAATCATATTCAAGAATAAGTGATTACAATTAAAGTATATGATTGGAAATGACATTTTCATGGTATAATGATGGAATGTAAGTAGAAAGGATTTTAAACGATGAAGAAAAAATACTTTTTAGGTTTATCCATCTTCACAGTAATTATAGTCTTAATTGCTGACCAATTGACAAAATGGCTAATAGTCGCACAAATGACAGTTGGGGAATCGTTTACTGTTATACCAAATGTTTTAGCGATAACATCACATCGCAACAATGGTGCTGCTTGGGGTATTCTAAGTGGCCATATGCCATTTTTCTATATCATAACGGTCGTTATTTTAATCGCACTCATTTATTTCTATGTTAAAGAAGCGCAAGGTCACTTACTCATGCAATTTTCAATTAGTTTATTAATTGCTGGAGCTTTAGGAAATTTTATAGATCGTGTATTGAATGGTGAAGTTGTAGATTTTATCGATACGAAGATTTTTGGATATGATTTTCCGATTTTTAATATTGCAGATTCGAGCTTAACAATCGGCGTTATTTTACTAATTATCGTGTTGGTATTTTCGACACAACGTGAAAAAGGATAGGTGAGTACCATGCAAAAACATGAATTTAAAATTGAAGATGCATCTTTAGCGTTACAACGTATTGATAAAGTATTACCTCAATTCAATCAAGAGTGGTCTCGCAGTCAAATTCAGGATTGGATTAAGGAAGGTCAAGTTAAGGTAAACGATAAAGTTGTAAAATCAAATTATAAAGTGAAATTGAATGATAGCATTGAAGTGACAGAAGCAGAACTCATTGAAGCGGATATTAAACCAGAAAATTTAAATTTAGACATTTATTATGAAGATGAAGATGTCGCGATTGTATACAAACCCAAAGGCATGGTTGTGCATCCATCTGCGGGTCATTACTCCGGTACTTTAGTCAACGGATTAATGTATCAAATAAAAGATTTATCTGGAATTAATGGCGAAATTCGCCCGGGCATTGTGCATCGTATCGATAAGGATACGTCAGGATTATTAATGGTTGCAAAAAATGATGTGGCACACCGTCACCTTGTTGAGCAATTAATGGCGAAAACCGTGACGCGAAAATATACCGCACTTGTTCATGGTCACATCCCACATGAATTCGGTACTATCGAGGCTCCCATTGGTCGTAATCAGAATGATCGTCAATCCATGGATGTGGTTGATAATGGTAAAGAAGCCATTACGCATTTTAATGTGATCGAAAACTTTAAAAGTTATACACTGGTAGAATGTCAGCTTGAAACTGGACGCACACACCAAATTCGTGTGCACATGAAATATATTGGTTTTCCACTTGTTGGGGATCCAAAGTATGGACCGAAAAAAACACGAGATATTGGTGGACAAGCGTTGCATGCTGGGTTAATTGGATTTACACACCCACGTACAGGTGAGTATATTGAACGTAGTGCACCGCTTCCTGAAGCGTTTGAAGCACTTATTGAAGAAATACGTCAAGAAGATGTAACTTAAAACGTAAAATGTTACGATTCTCACTTTGACAATTGCGTCTAAAAACGTTATGATGGTTTACAGTAAATAAATGAAGTCTTTAAATATGAGTCCCGTGAGGCTTGAAAGACATGAAACGTATACATTAATGTAGGCGCGTTTTGTTTTGTTCTGTGAAGCAAAATAAAATGAGTCGTTACTTTAACATATTCACTCATGTCTTATTACAGACATGAGTTTTTTTATGTCTCAATCATAGCTCATTAATATGAAATCAAATCAATCATGCCTTTCGAAAGGAATGTGAACAATGGCAGAACGTATTATTTTAGATGAATCAGCAATTAACCGTACATTGACACGCATTGCACATGAAATTCTGGAATATAATAAGGGTTCTGAAAATTTGGCTTTGTTAGGGATTAAGACACGTGGTGAATTTTTGGCAAAGCGTATCCAACAAAAGATACAACAAATAGAAAATGTTTCTGTACCAACGGGAACAATTGACATTACCCAATTTCGTGATGATGTCGAAATGCGCGATGTGGCGTTAGCGCAATCTTTCGACATAGATATAGATTTAAATGATCGTATCGTCATTATTGTTGACGATGTACTGTACACTGGACGCACAGTACGTGCATCATTAGATGCTATTTTATTACATCGACGTCCCAAAAAAATAGGTCTCGCAACACTCGTGGATCGTGGTCACCGAGAGTTACCCATCCGCGCAGATTTTGTAGGTAAAAATATACCGACATCACATGAAGAATCTGTTGAAGTGTTCTTGTCCGAAGTAGATGATCGTAACGCCGTCATAATTCAATAACCACCTTTTAATTCAGTACGAGAGACTGACAAAGGTACCCTCAAAATGATTCATAGGATGCATGTAGCTACACCTTCATCGGCATCACTATATCATTTTGATTACCCATGTCTCTTAACTGAATAAAGTTAAGAGATTTTTTTTTATAAAAGGAGATATCAAAATGCAAAATGAAGAAATGTTTAAACGTACAGTACAACCCGTTTTAGATGTACATAAAAAACCAAAACCAGCACAATGGGCTTTTTTAAGCATACAGCATTTATTTGCGATGTTTGGTGCGACAGTACTCGTGCCTTTCTTAACAGGGCTACCAGTATCCTCGGCGTTACTCGCATCGGGGGTGGGAACGCTCCTTTATATCTTAATTACTAAAGGGAAAATACCCGCGTATTTAGGATCAAGCTTTGCCTTTATCACACCCATCATTACTGGTTTGAGTACAAATAGTTTAGGCGATATGTTAGTTGCTTTATTTATGAGTGGGGTCATGTATGTCATTATCGGTATTGCTATTAAATTAAGCGGTACGAACTGGCTCATGAACATCTTACCACCTGTCGTTGTCGGTCCTGTCATTATGGTTATTGGATTAAGTCTTGCACCTACTGCAGTGAATATGGCAATGTTTGAAAACTCAGGGGATATGAAAGGATATAACTTAACGTATGTCGCTGTAGCAGCAATTACATTATTTGTCACATTGATTGTACAAGGCTTTGCAAAAGGATTTTTCTCACTTATCCCGGTGCTTATCGGTATCATTGTTGGCTACATTGCAGCAATTATTTTCGGCATAGTGGATTTTAGCAAAGTTCAAGACGCAGCATGGTTACAATTTCCGGATATTTACATACCGTTTGCAGATTATCAACCTTCTATACACCTCGGCTTAATAGCAGTGATGTTACCCATTGTATTCGTCACTGTAAGTGAGCATATTGGGCATCAAATGGTGATTAACAAAATAGTAGGTCGTAATTTCTTTGAAGATCCAGGTTTACATCGGTCAATCATCGGTGACGGGGTGTCCACAATGTTTTCGAGCATCATTGGTGGACCACCAAGTACGACGTATGGTGAAAACATTGGGGTACTAGCAATTACAAAAATCTATAGCATTTATGTAATCGCAGGGGCTGCTGTGATTGCCATCATGCTTGGATTTGTTGGAAAATTTACAGCATTGATTTCATCTATCCCAACACCTGTTATGGGTGGTGTATCCATTCTGCTTTTCGGAACAATTGCAGCGAGTGGCTTACGAATGATTGTTGAAAGTCAGGTGGATTTTGCGCAAAACCGAAATTTAGTCATTGCGTCAGTCATTTTAGTGATTGGTATTGGTAATATGATGCTTAACTTATCAGATTTAGGTGTTAAGTTGACAATCGAAGGTATGGCATTATCAGCAACAGCAGGAATCGTTTTAAATCTCTTACTACCAAAACGTTAGACACATTCAAAGGAGGACATATGATGCAACATTTAGTTTCAATGGAAAAGTTATCAACTGAAGACATTAAACACCTTATAGAAGTCGCTTCACAATATAAACATGGAGAAGTCAGACCAAGTTTAAAAGGGAAATATATTGCTAATTTGTTTTTCGAGAATTCAACACGTACAAAATGCAGTTTTGAAATGGCAGAACATCGTCTAGAGATGAAACAAATCAATTTTGAAATAGCGACGTCATCTGTGCAAAAAGGAGAATCCCTATATGATACATGTCGAACGTTACAAAGTATAGGGTGTGACGCGCTCGTTATCCGTCATCATGAGAACAACTATTATGACGAATTGTTACATATGGGTATACCGATTATTAACGCTGGTGATGGTAGTGGACAACATCCGACGCAAAGCTTACTGGATTTAATGACGATTTACGAAGCGTTTGGACGTTTTGAAGCGCTTAATATCGTCATTTGTGGTGACATTAAAAACTCACGGGTTGCACGTAGTAATTATCAAAGTTTAACAGCTTTAGGGGCAAACGTTGTGTTTTCAAGTCCTGACATTTGGCAAGATGAGACGATGGGAGGAACGTATGTAGATTTAGATGATGTGATTGATAAGGTCGATATTGTCATGTTGCTCCGTGTACAACATGAACGTCATGATGAAGGCGACATCACGTTTGATGCAAAAGCATATCACGCGCAATACGGCTTGAATGAAGCACGATACAACAGGTTAAAAGAGGATGCTATTATAATGCATCCCGCGCCAGTTAATCGCAATGTAGAGATTGCTGATGCGTTAGTAGAAGCGCCAAAGTCTAGAATTTTTAAGCAAATGCAAAACGGTGTGTATTTAAGAATGGCCGTATTAACGGAAACGATTCGATAAGGGAGAGATTGAAATGATCTTAATTCAAAATGCAAAGATGTTAGAAGCAGGGACATTAAAACGTGTTGATGTATTAGTTGAAGCAGGAAAAATTAAAGCCATCGCAGATAAAATTGAACCTCAAGCTGAAATGGACCAGATTGACGCTCAGGGGCATTTCTTATCAGCTGGTTTTATTGATGTGCATGTGCATTTAAGAGAGCCAGGTGGTGAGCATAAAGAAACAATTGAGACAGGCACACTTGCTGCAGCGCGTGGTGGATTTACGACAATTTGTCCTATGCCAAACACAAAACCTGTTCCAGATTCAGTAGAACATATGCAAAGGTTACATCACTTAATTGATGAAAATGCCCACGTACGTGTATTACCTTATGCGGCCATTACAGAGCGTCAGGCAGGTAAAACGCATGTTGATTTTAAGGCGTTAGCCAATGAAGGGACATTTGCATTTACAGATGATGGTGTCGGTGTTCAAGAAGCGGCTAAAATGTATGAAGCGATGCAACAAGCACAAGCTGTGAATAAAGCCATTGTCGCACATTGTGAAGATAATAGTTTGATTTATGGTGGCGCGATGCATGAGGGTGAACGTAGTAAAGCATTGGGTATTCCTGGAATTCCTAGCATTTGTGAGGCAGTACAAATTGCACGTGATGTACTCTTAAGTGAAGCAACAGGTTGCCATTATCACGTCTGTCACGTATCAACTAAAGAAAGTGTACGCGTGATACGCGATGCCAAAAAAGCAGGTATACCAGTGACAGCTGAAGTTACACCACATCATTTATTATTATCAGAAGACGATGTGCCTGGAGATAACGCCATTTATAAAATGAATCCGCCTCTAAGAAGTACCGAAGATCGCCAAGCACTGATTGATGGTTTATTAGATGGCACAATTGACATCATTGCGACTGATCATGCACCGCATGCTGCTGATGAAAAAGATCAACCGATGACGCGTGCACCTTTTGGAATTGTAGGAAGTGAAACGGCTTTCCCACTTCTATATACACACTTTGTTAAAACAGGGAAATGGTCATTACAACAATTAGTAGACTATATCACAATTAAACCTGCTAAATTATTTGACTTACCGTTTGGCAAACTTGAAGAAGGCGCGCCTGCAGACTTAACACTCATTGATTTAGATGTAGCATATGACATTAAAGCGGAAGACTTTTTATCTAAATCTTCTAACACACCATTTTTAGGAGAGCGTGTGTATGGTAAAACTTTATTCACGATGGTTGATGGAGAGATTCGTTATAAGGGGGAAAAATAATGTTTGAGAAACGTTATCTGGTACTTGAAGATGGAACGGTATATACAGGTTTTAAATTAGGTTCTGATGCATTAACAAGAGGGGAAATTGTTTTCAATACAGCGATGACAGGCTATCAAGAAACGATTTCTGATCCTTCTTATACAGGTCAAATCATAACATTTACGTATCCATTAATTGGAAATTACGGCATTAATCGTGAGGATTTTGAATCGTTAGTACCGACACTTAATGGTGTTGTAGTTAAAGAAGCATGTTCAACACCTAGTAATTTCCGTGCTCAAAAATCTTTAGATGAAGTATTAAAAACATTCAATATTCCAGGAATCAGCGGTGTAGATACACGCAGTATTACGAAAAAAATTCGTCAACATGGCGTACTTAAAGCTGCATTTGTTAATCATAAAAATGACATAGATACGACGATACAAACATTAAAAACAATTGAATTTCCACGTACTGAAGTGCCAACAGTTTCAACGAAAACACCATATGTCTCTACGGGATTCAACTTACATGTTGTCCTTGTAGACTTTGGTAAAAAACAAAATATTGTGCGTGAACTCAATGCTCGCGGATGTGAAGTCACGGTTGTCCCTTATGATACAAGTGCAGAAGCGATTTTAAACATGTCTCCTGATGGTGTCATGCTATCAAATGGGCCTGGAGATCCTGAAGATGTACATGTTGCGATTGAGATGATTCAAGGCATACTAGGGAAAATTCCATTTTTTGGCATTTGCTTAGGACATCAACTGTTTGCACTCTCTCAAGGTGCAACATCTTTCAAAATGAAATTTGGACATCGTGGTGCCAATCATCCTGTTAAAGATTTACGCACTGGAAAAATCGCGTTGACGAGTCAAAACCATGGATATGCGATTGATGCTGCATCGATTAAAGCTACCGATTTAGAAGTGACCCATATTGCGCTAAATGATGGTACTGTGGAAGGATTACGTCATAAGACAGCGCCAGCATTTTCAGTGCAGTACCATCCTGAAGCATGTCCAGGTCCTACAGATTCTAACTATTTATTTGATCAATTTATCACGTTAATGCTAGACCATCAAAAAGAAGGGGTGCGTTCATAATGCCAAAAAGAAATGATATTCAATCCATCTTAGTCATTGGTTCAGGACCAATCATTATTGGGCAAGCAGCAGAATTTGATTATGCCGGAACTCAGGCGTGTCTGGCTCTAAAAGAAGAAGGGTACCGTGTTATTTTAGTCAATTCGAATCCAGCGACGATTATGACTGATAAAGAAATTGCCGATAAAGTTTATATTGAACCACTTACGCATGATTTTATCGCACGCATCATTCGTAAAGAACAACCTGACGCATTATTGCCAACTTTAGGTGGACAAACAGGTTTGAATATGGCGATTGAACTTCACAATAGTGGCGTACTCGCTTCCAATAATGTGAAGTTACTTGGGACAGAACTCGATTCAATAGAACGCGCTGAAGACCGTGAACGTTTTCGTACTTTAATGAATGAATTAGATGTTCCTGTACCTGAAAGTGATATTGTCAATACGTTAGAACAAGCCTTTCAATTTAAGGAACAAGTAGGTTATCCATTAATCGTAAGACCAGCTTTTACGATGGGCGGTACAGGTGGTGGTATTTGCCACAATGATGATGAGCTCAAAGAAGTTGTGTCTAACGGATTAAAATACAGTCCGGCTACACAATGTTTAATTGAAAAATCAATAGCTGGATATAAAGAGATTGAGTATGAAGTGATGCGCGACAAAAATGATAATGCGATTGTCGTATGTAATATGGAAAACATTGATCCTGTTGGTATCCATACAGGGGATTCAGTTGTCGTAGCACCGAGTCAAACATTATCCGATGTTGAATATCAAATGTTGCGTGACGTCTCGTTAAAAGTCATCCGTGCTTTAGGTATTGAAGGGGGATGTAACGTCCAACTTGCGCTAGATCCTCACTCGATGAAATACTACATCATTGAAGTGAACCCACGCGTGTCACGTTCATCGGCATTGGCCTCAAAAGCTACGGGTTATCCTATAGCTAAATTGGCTGCCAAAATTGCGATCGGTCTAACTTTAGATGAAATGAAAAACCCTGTTACTGGCACATCGTATGCTGCATTTGAACCTGCTTTGGACTATGTTGTTTCTAAAATTCCGCGATTTCCATTTGATAAATTTGAGAAAGGTGAACGCGAATTAGGTACGCAAATGAAAGCAACTGGTGAAGTGATGTCGATTGGTCGTACGTATGAAGAATCATTGCTTAAAGCAATTCGCTCTTTGGAGTATGGCGTACACCATTTAGGGTTGCCAAATGGAGAATCCTTTGACTTAGATTACATTAAAGCGCGCATTCAAGCACAAGATGACGAACGTTTATTCTTTATCGGTGAAGCAATTCGACGTGGGACTTCTTTAGAAGAGATTCATGAGATGACAAAAATCGACTACTTCTTCTTAAATAAATTTAAAAACATTATCGACATGGAACACGCATTAAAAGCAAATAAAGGGGATATTGATTACCTGAAATTTGCGAAACGCTTCGGATTTAGCGATCGTGTGATTGCGCATCGTTTTGAAATGACAGAGCAAGAAGTTTATCAATTAAGACAACAACACAACATCTACCCAGTATACAAAATGGTAGATACGTGTGCAGCTGAATTTGAATCTGCAACACCTTACTTTTATGGCACTTATGAAGAGGAAAATGAGTCTATCGTCAGCGATAAAGAAAAAATTATCGTCTTAGGCTCAGGTCCAATTCGGATTGGGCAAGGGGTTGAATTTGATTATGCGACGGTTCATGCCGTATGGGCGATTCAAAATGCAGGTTACGAAGCAATCATTGTCAATAACAACCCTGAAACCGTATCAACTGACTTCTCTATCTCAGATAAATTGTATTTTGAACCACTCACTGAAGAAGATGTGATGAACATCATTAACCTAGAACAGCCTAAAGGGGTCGTTGTTCAATTTGGTGGACAAACTGCGATTAATCTTGCAGATAAACTTGTTAAACATGGTGTTCACATCCTAGGAACGACGCTTGAAGATTTAAACCGTGCGGAAGACCGAAAAGAATTTGAGGCATTATTAAATCAAATTAATGTCCCTCAACCTAAAGGAAAAACAGCAACATCAGCAACAGAAGCACTGGATAATGCACGAGACATCGGTTATCCCGTTGTTGTACGCCCATCCTATGTCTTAGGGGGACGTGCGATGGAAATTGTATATAATGACGCTGAGCTTGAAAATTATATGAATGAAGCGGTTAAAGCAAGTCCAGAACATCCAGTATTAGTCGATCGTTATCTCACTGGTAAAGAAATCGAAGTCGATGCGATTTGTGATGGTGAAACGGTGATTATTCCTGGCATCATGGAACATATCGAACGAGCAGGGGTACATTCAGGAGATTCAATCGCAGTGTATCCACCACAAACATTAAGCCAAGAAGACATCGATACTTTAGAAGCATACACAGTTAAGCTTGCGAAAGGCTTAAATGTTATCGGGTTGATTAATATCCAGTTCGTGTTAGCACATGATGGGGTATACGTGTTAGAAGTTAACCCACGTTCGAGTCGTACGGTACCATTTTTAAGTAAAATAACAGAAATACAGATGGCGCAACTTGCCATGCGTGCAATTATGGGAGAAAAATTAACAGACATGGGCTTTAAGCAAGGGATTCAACCATATAAAGAAGGCGTATTTGTGAAAGCACCGGTGTTTAGTTTTAACAAATTAAAAAATGTTGATATTACACTTGGACCTGAAATGAAATCAACAGGTGAAGTCATGGGACGTGACCTTACATTAGAAAAGGCACTATTCAAAGGATTAACAGCAGCTGGGATGGAAGTCAAAGATTATGGAACGGTTTTAATAACTGTGAGTGATAAAGATAAACAAGAGATGGTCAAAATCGCAACACGTTTAAATGAAGTAGGTTACAAAATCATTGCGACGAAGGGGACAGCTCAAATACTAGCTGACCATGGTATTCAAGTGGAAACGGTAGGTAAAATAGGCGGTCATGACGATTTACTTCACAAGATTCAAGATGGCGACGTACAACTTGTCATTAATACAATGACGAAAGGTAAAACGATAGAGCGTGATGGATTCCAAATTAGACGCACATCTGTTGAAAATGGGGTGCCATGTTTAACATCTTTAGACACAGCAAATGCATTAACAAACGTGATTGAAAGTATGACATTTTCAATGCGAAACATGTAGGGGGCGTTGTAGTGGATAAATTAACAGTACTTTCTAATGAAGCAATTGCAGATCGCATTTATGAATTAAAAGTGAGTGGTCCAAGTGTTTCTAAATTAAAACAACCTGGTCAATTTGTGCATATTAAAACAGGTCAAGGATCACTACACATGTTGAGAAGACCTATTTCCATTTGTAACATTGACAGCCAAAAAAACACGTTTACGATGTTGTTTAGAGCTGAAGGGGAAGGGACGCAAAAAATTGCGGCATTAAAGGCCGGCGATCCTATCGATATCATTGCGCCGTTAGGAAATGGTTTTCCAGTTGAAAAAGCAAAAAAGAAAGCTTTACTAGTAGGGGGCGGTATCGGGGTGCCCCCGTTATATGAGCTTTCAAAACAACTCAATCTGAAGGGAATTGAAACGGTTCATGTATTAGGATTTCGCTCAAAAAAAGATGTGTTTTACCAATCACAATTTGAAGCACTCGGTGAAACGCATATCGTTACTGAAGATGGTAGCTTAGGTAAAAAGGGTTTTGTTACCAATGTGATTGATACGTTACCAGTTGATTATGATATTTACTACACGTGTGGCCCTAAACCGATGTTAAAGGCTTTAACGGAGTTGTACACTCTTAAAGATGTTCCAGGATATATTTCTCTAGAAGAACGCATGGGATGTGGCATCGGTGCATGTTTTGCTTGTGTATGCCACGTGCCCGATAGCGCCACTGACTATGTAAAAGTGTGTACGGACGGGCCAGTTTTTGAAAAAGGAGCGGTAGTTTTATGAGCCGATTAACAGTTGAGATACCTGGAGTAACTTTAAAAAATCCTGTCATGCCAGCAAGTGGATGTTTCGCATTTGGCGCAGAGTACAGTCAGTTTTATTCTCTATCAGATCTCGGTGCCATTATGATTAAAGCGGCTACGAAAGAAGCACGCTTTGGCAATGAAACGCCACGTGTTGCTGAAACAGATAGTGGAATGATTAATGCAATAGGGCTACAAAATCCAGGTGTACACCATATTTTAGAGCATGAATTAAAAGCATTAGAAGCGTATGATGTACCAATTATCGCAAATGTCGCGGGTTCTACTGAAGAAGATTATGTATATGTAGCAAGTCATATTTCTAAAGCACCGAATGTCAAAGCACTTGAATTAAATATTTCGTGTCCAAATGTTAAAGAAGGCGGTATGCAGTTTGGCGTTGATCCTGAAGTAGCTGCTTCATTAACTCGAAAAGTAAAAGCGGTGTCAGAAGTGCCCGTGTATGTTAAATTATCTCCTAATGTGACGAATATTGTAGATATGGCAAAAGCGATTGGTCAATATGCAGACGGCTTAACAATGATTAACACGCTCGTAGGCTTACGCATTGATCATAAAACAGGGCGTCCGATTATTAGTAATGTTATTGGTGGCTTGAGTGGTCCAGCAATTAAGCCTGTTGCCTTACGTATGGTGTATGAGGTTCGTAAAGCTATGCCAACGATTCCTATTATAGCGATGGGTGGCATTCAAAATGCGCAAGACGTGATTGACTATATTTCAGTCGGTGCGGATGCCATTGCTGTAGGAACAGCTAACTTCCAAAATCCATGTGTTTGTAAAGAAATTATAGATGCCTTACCAAATTTATTAGATGACCTTGGTGTGCATCATATTCATGAACTGAAAGGACGTACGCAGAAAGGGTTGTAAAATAATGAAGAATACTCCAATTATTGCACTTGATTTTGCATCACATACAGAAGTCATTCAATTTTTAAAACAATTTAATGAGCCACTGTTTGTCAAAGTTGGAATGGAATTGTTTTATCAAACAGGACCTTCATTGATTAAAGATATTAAGCAATTAGGACATGATATTTTTTTAGATTTAAAACTCCATGATATTCCAAATACAGTTGGCAAAGCGATGGCAGGGCTTGCGAAATTAGAGGTAGACCTTGTCAATGTGCATGCTGCTGGAGGCACTGAAATGATGACACGTGCAGTAGAAGGATTAAAAACGCATAATCCTAACATTAAAATCATTGCAGTCACACAACTAACTTCTACAACTGAAGAGATGTTGCATCATGAACAAAATATTCATACAACGATGGAAGAAGCAGTGCTTAACTATGCTAAACTGGCGCAACGTTCAGGTTTAGATGGCGTCGTGTGCTCTCCACTTGAAACGGCGTTGATTAAAGCGCACTGTGGTGACAATTTCTTAAAAGTCACACCTGGTATACGTCCGAAACATAGTGATATGAACGATCAAAAACGTGTGACGACACCTGAAGAAGCTAAACACCTTGGTGCTACACATATCGTTGTCGGACGTCCAATCACAAAAAGCACAGATCCTGTCAAAGCATATCATCAAATTAAAGAAAGTTGGTTAAACTAATGGCGAAACACATTGCACAAGCATTACTTGATATAGAAGCAGTTTCCTTATCACCTAATGACATGTTTACATGGAGTTCTGGAATTCAATCACCAATTTATTGTGATAACCGTGTCACGTTAGGTTATCCAAATGTACGTGAAGCGATTCGAGATGGCTTAATCGAGTTAATTCAAAACCATTTTGAAAAAGTAGATATCATTTCTGGTACAGCTACAGCTGGTATCCCACATGCAGCATTTATTTCAGATAAAATGAATTTACCAATGAGCTACGTACGATCAAAGAGTAAAAGTCATGGAAAACAAAATCAAATTGAAGGCGCATTAAGTGAAGGTAAAAAAGTAGTTGTGATAGAAGATTTGATTTCGACAGGTGGCTCATCCATTACTGCAGTAGAAGCATTACGTGAAGCGGGGGCCGACGTTTTAGGCGTCGTTGCTATATTTACCTATGGCTTACGTAAAGCGGATGAACAATTTAAACAAGCACAAGTTCCTTTCTACACTTTAAGTCATTTTGATGAACTTGTAGACGTAGCAGTTGAGCGTGGCAAGATTTCTAAACAAGATGTAGAGGGTTTAATTCAGTGGCGTAACACGTTGTAATGAGGAAATAACTAGATTATGGATGCTTCACATCATCTATTAAAAATCGCGGGAGCATTTCTTAAGTAATAAGCAAACCCCTTTCAAATTCATCCTTAAGTAGCATTTGAAGGGGTAATCATCGTATAAACATAAGGGTGACGAAAGGACGTCACCCTTTCTATTGAAAAATATTTTATCCTACCGTATACAGGTGCACATCAATGACATACCTTTGATGTGCATTTTTAGGTTATAGTGCATATAAGTCAATTTTACGCATCGCTTTTACCCATAAACTTTATCTTAAGAACCAACGTGCAAAAGCATAACCTATAAGCATAATAACTAAAAGGACAAGAATAGGTATCACTAAATTTATACTTATCATCTTGATTTTCCTCCATTCATGATTTAATTCCATTGTAACGGGTTATATACATAAGTGAAAGTTAAAAAGAATCTGGATATGGGCGCACGGTGCCTCGTTTCACATTGTGCGTCTACTCATATTATAATTTGGTGGCATGTGACATAAGTCTCAACCACATCAAGGAGGACTTACGTAATGAAAATACCTAAAATTACGACGTTTTTAATGTTTAATGGTGATGCTGAAGAAGCAGTACATTTGTATACGTCTTTGTTTGACGATAGTGAAATTATCACGATGGTGAAATATGATGAAACCACACCTGATTACGCTGGTAAAGTGCAACACACGATTTTTAAACTTAATGGTCAAGTCTTTATGGCTATAGATAATATGAATGGAACAGATATTGAAATGAATCCGGCGATGTCATTGTTTGTTACTGTTAAAGATCAATATCAAATGGATGTACTTTACAATGGTTTGAAAGATGGCGGTGCAATATTGATGCCAAAAACGGAAATGCAACCTCAATACCGTGAATTTGCCTGGATTCAAGATAAATTTGGCGTCAATTTCCAACTCGCATTACCTGAATCAAAGAAATAAAATTTAAAATTCTAACACGTCTCTAAAGAACCACCTAGCTGTGGTGGTCACATTATAGAATAATTAAATCAATTAATTTCATCATATAATAGGTTTGGGACATAGATCATTAAACCTATGATTGTCCCTAACGCCTCGCTTTTCTAGGCGCCTTACCTCAAAATGGATTTTCGGTTGCGGCTCAATGCCTCAGAAGTCTCGGCTAAAGGATCAATCACAATGCATCATAGTGTCCATCACTAAGACAAAATCGATTTATATAAATAATAGCTAACAAAGTTCATGTATAAATGAATTTTGTTAGCTTATTTTTAATTAACAGGTCTGATATGCGCAGCCCTTTTAATCATGTATTAATTTTTATGATTCTCGTGTTTTTTCAAAGCTGTAATTTTATCAAAGTCGGGCGTTGCAAATAATGTTTTTTGATTATCATACGTGACAAACCCAGGTTTAGCACCACTTGGCTTATGGACGTGACGAATTTCAGTATAATCCACTGGAATTTGCCCAGATTGCCCAGCTTTAGAGAAATAAGCTGCAATCATTGCTGCTTCTTCGATGGTTTGATTTGAGGGCTCATCTGCCAGTATAACGACATGACTACCTGGAATGTCTTTTGTATGAAACCAAAGATGAGACTTTTTCGCTAATTTATTTGTTAGATAGTCATTTTGTTTATTATTTTTCCCAACCTGTATCGTGTCACCATCAGATGAAATATATGTTTGTAAGGTTATTTGTTTGCTTTTTTTAGTTTTCTTTTGTTTGCGTTGCTTTACAAACCCTTGTTCAGCTAATTCTTCACGAATATCATCAATTTCATCCACAGTAATATGCGCAAGTTGTTGTTCAATGTTTTCAAAATAAGCAATGTTTGATTTTGTAAGATCAATTTGGTGTTTTAATTCGCGCTCACGTGTTTTAAGGCGATTGTATTGTTTGTAATAAAACTGTGCATTTTCAGCTGGAGATTTCATTGGATTTAGTGAAATGGTAACTTCTTCACCGGTATAATAATTAATCGTCGTTAGAGACGTATCGCCCGGTTTTAATTGATAAATATTCGCTGTAATCAATTCACCATAAAGTTGTTGTTCATCTTTATTTAATGTTCCTTCTAATTCGTCAACGAGCTTACTGAGTTTATTTGAATTTTTCTGTAACAGTTGGTGAACGAGTTTGACTAAGTCATTCGCACGTTGTTTGACACGTTCGCGTTCACCTCGAGCATCATAAAATCGATCTAACAATTCGTGTAAAGAATCAAAGACGACTTGGTCATCATAAAACTGCGTTAATGTCATAAAATAAAAGTCTTCTTTACCAGTTTCATGGTTTTTATGAAATACAGGTGTAAGAGTGTGATCGATGTCTTTAAGTACTTCATCAAATGCTACGGGCAATGTTTGAGGTGTCATAAACTGCCTGCGACTTGTAATTTCTTTCGTAATTAACGGAGAAAATCCTTCGAAAGTGTGTAAAAGCTGACGGTCAATTTTCCCAGCATTGAAATCGATAAAACGTAATACTTCTTCACCTTTAAACGTAAACGGATTCTGTTTATTTTGTGATGGTGGTGCTTCATAAGCGAATCCAGGCATTACAGTACGATATTGATTTGTATTGGGTGTTAAATGTTTAAACCCTTCAATAATTTTTCGTTCTTCGTTCACGAGGATGAGGTTACTATGTTTTCCCATTATTTCCAAAATGACTGTGCGATAAATGGTATCGCCTATTTCATCTTTACTCATAATATCGATTTCTATGCGTCTATCATTGCCAATTTGGCGGATGGATTGAATAATGCCACCTTCAAGATGTTTACGGAAAACACGCGCAAACATCGGTGGTTCAAAAGGATTATTATATTTCTTTTCCGTTAAATGTATACGTGCAAAATTAGGGTGAATGGATAACAACAATTGATGGTTTTGACGATGTTGTCGTACGACCATAATAATCGTGTCATTTTCGGGTTGGTTAATTTTATGAATACGTCCAGAGACTAAAAATTGAAGAGATTCAACCATTTTACGTGTAAAAAGTCCATCAAATGCCATAATTATGTGCCACCTTTACTAAAATTCATTGATTCATTATAACATGCACATGCGTGTAATGCAGATTAAACATTTCTGTAGGTAAGCTCTATACAATAGAATTATAATTATGGTAAGATATGTTAATAACTATAGAATAGCGAAGGAAAGGTCGTAAGGAATGGATACTGAAAAAGGCTTACTTATAGTACTCTCAGGCCCTTCTGGTGTAGGAAAGGGCACAGTTCGAAAGCGGATTTTTGATGATCCAACGACATCTTATAAATATTCAATTTCAATGACAACACGTGAGATGCGTGTAGGTGAAGTAGATGGCGTGGATTATTTTTTCAAAACAAGGGATGAGTTTGAAAAATTAATAGAAGACGATGCATTTATCGAATATGCTGAATATGTAGGGAACTACTACGGAACGCCAGTTCAATATGTAAGAGATACGATGAATGCCGGTCATGATGTCTTTTTAGAAATTGAAGTTGAAGGGGCAAAACAAGTGCGCAAAAAGTTTCCGGATGCTTTATTTATCTTCTTAGCACCGCCAAGTCTTGACCATTTAAGAGAACGATTAGTTGGACGTGGAACGGAATCAGAAGAAAAAATTCAAAGTCGCGTCAATGAGGCACGTAAAGAAGTTGAAATGATGAATCTTTATGATTATGTCGTAGTGAATGATGAGGTTGACCTTGCGAAAGACCGAATTCAAGCTATTGTAGAAGCGGAACACTTAAAACGGGAACGTATCGAAGCAAAATATCGAAAAATGTTATTGGAGGCCAAAAAATAATGTTATATCCACCTATTCATCAATTACAAGATAAGATTAGCTCTAAATATTTAATTGCAACGACAGCTGCAAAGCGTGCACGTGAAATTCAAGCGGATCCAGAACATTTATTATTAAATGACTATACGAGCAAAAAAACAGTTGGACGTGCTTTAGAAGAAATCGCTGCTAATAAAGTACATCCATATGTTGACCCTAAAAACTTCTAAGCTACTCGATTGCTATGTATCTAGCAACTGAAGTTGAAATATATGATTTCACCTTTACGGATAACCTTCAAAATTCATGGAATATGAACTTTGAAGGTTTTTTAAAATCCAAAAAAGCACGTGATAAAGTAATGATATGCATCATGTATGGCAACATCATGCGTAGATGAGTGTGTAAATGCGCTACAACCATGATTAGAATGTGTTGTGAATGACAAACAAGTGAAATCATTAGTAACCTATATTATAATCAAATCAAGTGTTTTTACGGGAGTGGAAGAAATGAAAAATATATTACTCGCAGTTACAGGTGGTATTGCTGCGTATAAGGCTATTGATTTAACAAGTAAATTAACACAAGCGGGCTATGTTGTTCGTGTCATGATGACTGCACATGCACAAGAATTTGTGACCCCTTTATCGTTTCAAGTGATTAGTCGACAACCTGTCTATACGAATACGTTCATTGAAGAAAATCCAGAAGAGATTCAACATATCGCATTAGGTGATTGGGCAGATTTAATTGTTGTTGCGCCTGCAACGGCGAATACGATTTCTAAACTTGCACATGGTTTGGCAGATGATATTGTCACATCGACGTTACTTGCTACTACCACACCGAAATGGATTGCGCCAGCAATGAATGTCAATATGTATCAAAATCCACGTATCCAACATAATATGAAAATTTTATCAGAAGATGGTTACCATTTTATTGAGCCTGGTGAAGGGTTTTTAGCGTGTGGCTATGTGGCTAAAGGTCGAATGGCAGAACCTATTGATATTGTGGAAATGATTCAACAGACTCCCCATTTTGAACCTATGCCATCTGAACCGATCAATGACACGGTATCTTACTTTACCAATCAACATGTTTTAATTACTGCAGGACCTACTGTGGAAGTTATTGACCCAGTGCGTTTCGTTTCGAATCGTGCCTCTGGAAAGATGGGTTACGCAATCGCTGAAGCACTAGTGGCACGTGGCGCACACGTGACATTAATTTCAGGACCAACATCTATTGAGCCACCTCAAGGTGTTAAATTCATCCCTGTTCAAAGTGCTCAAAATATGTTTGATGCCGTTTTAGCGCATTATAAAACGCAAGATATTATTTTCAAAACGGCAGCTGTTTCTGATTACACGCCATGCCAACCTTTAGAACATAAAATGAAAAAACAAGATGGTAATGTAAACGTTGAATTTAAACGAACTGTGGATATTTTAAAATTTTTAGGTGAAGAAAAAAACCATCAAAAGCTTGTAGGGTTTGCAGCTGAAACAGAAAATGTCGCTCAATATGCACAAGATAAATTGAAACGCAAACATGCCGATGTCATCATCGCTAATAATGTCGGCGACACGTCCATCGGTTTTAATTCAGATGAGAATGAAGTTACAATGTATTTTAAAGACGGCCATGCTGTACCTATTTCAAAAGGGGCTAAAATCGATATTGCACGCCAAATTTTAGATACTTTAGAAGGTGAGTGGCAATGACGATTGCTCAAGTCATTGTAGATGTTGACGCTAAGCGTGTAGATCGCACGTTTGATTATCGGATACCTCATGATTTACTGTCTGTAGTGCAACCTGGGGTAAGAGTCGTCGTTCCATTTGGACCACGTAAAATTCAAGGCTATGTCATGGCGTGCATTCCTGATGATGAAGCGGAGTATGATTTATCTAAAGTAAAAGCTATTCTTGAAGTAAAAGATATTCAGCCTGAACTCACTGAAGAATTAGTGCATCTAAGTCAATGGTTTAGTCGTTATTTTATATGCAAACGTATATCTATTTTAGAAACAATGTTACCAAGTGCTATTAAAGCGAAGTATCAAAAAGTATTTCAAATCAATGAAGGTACAGAACTTCCTGAAAGCATTTCTAAATATTTTGACCGCAATGGTCAATACACCTATCGCCAAGCACAAGCAGATCAAATGATTCAAACATTGCGACCGTATTTGGAGAATGGACATATTTATGAAGAAACAATATTGCAGCAAGCAACTGCCAAAAAAACACAAAAAGCAGTCAAAGTTTGTGATATTGCACGTGCTGAAGCACGATTAGAGACGTTAAATAAACAACCTAAACAATATGAACTATTGGCTTTTTTACTAGATGAAAGTCACAGAGATGTCTATTTACAAGAATTGTTGGAGATTGGCTTTTCGAATTCATCTATTAATACTTTAGTAAAACATGGTGTCATTGAAAAATATGATGCAACGATAGAACGTGATCCATATAAAGGACGCGTGTTTGAAGCTGAATCAAAGCGTGTATTGACTGCTGAACAACAAACCACATTTGACCAACTAAAGCGTGCCACAGAAAGTCAGACGTCTGAAACGTTTTTACTGCATGGTGTTACAGGTTCCGGGAAAACTGAAATATACCTTCAAATCATTGAAAAAGTGTTAACAGACGGTAAAACTGCAATGATGTTGGTGCCAGAGATTGCATTAACACCTCAAATGGTGAACCGCTTTAAACGTCGATTTGGAGATGAAGTGGCAGTCCTTCATTCCGGATTGTCTAAAGGTGAGCGATACGATGAATGGCGAAAAATTAGAGATGGTCGCGCACGTGTTAGTGTTGGCGCGCGCTCTAGTGTATTTGCGCCCTTTAAAAACTTAGGAATGATTATTATAGACGAAGAGCATGAAGCAACGTATAAACAAGAAGATTACCCGCGATACCATGCGCGCGATATTGCAGTTTGGCGTGCCAAATATCATCAATGTCCGCTCGTTCTAGGCAGTGCTACCCCAAGTCTTGAAAGTTATGCGCGTGCTGAAAAAGGCGTATACCAGCTATTGTCCATGCCATCTCGAGTCAATCAACAGCCTTTACCAAATATCGATATATGTGATATGCGCGAGGAACTTGCGAATGGAAATCGCTCAATGTTTTCAGATAAGTTGAAAACAGCGATTCAAATGAGACTCGATAACAATGAGCAAGTAGTACTGTTTTTAAACCGCCGAGGATATGCATCTTTTATGTTGTGTCGTGATTGCGGTCATGTACCACAATGTCCAAATTGTGATATTTCACTAACCTATCATAAATCATCCGATCAACTAAAATGTCATTATTGTGGGTATCAAACACAAGCGCCGTTTCAATGTCCTAGTTGCGAAAGTGAACACATTCGACAAATGGGGACGGGAACCCAAAAAGTTGAAGAATATTTAAATGAAATGTATCCTGAGGCGCGTATTATCCGAATGGATGTAGATACAACAACACAAAAAGGGAGTCATGAAAAATTACTGAAGCAATTTGGTGAAGGTAAAGGTGATATTTTACTAGGAACACAAATGATAGCGAAGGGTTTAGATTTTCCTAATATCACTTTAGTAGGTGTTTTAAATGCAGACACGCTACTTAATTTACCTGATTTTCGAGCTAGTGAACGCACATTTCAATTGTTAACACAAGTGGCAGGGCGTGCAGGTAGACATGAAAAAACTGGCGAAGTCATTATTCAAACGTATAATCCTGAACATTATGCAATTCAAGATGTCAAAATCGGTGATTATCTGAATTTTTATCAAAAGGAAATGAAGTATCGTCAATTGGGTCAATACCCACCGTATTATTATTTAATCAATTTTACGATTACACATCAAAATATGAAAAAAGTGTTAGAAGCTGCCACACATATTCATCAAATATTAATTCAACATTTATCTGATAAATCCCTCATCCTAGGGCCTTCAGCAGCAGCAATTCCGAGAATAAATAATGAACATCGTTTCCAAGTGTTAGTGAAATATAAAAGTGAACCGTCACTCATACATGCGTTAACCTATTTAGATGATTTTTATCATGAACAATTTGTAAAAGAGAAATTGTCTTTAAAAATCGATATCAATCCTTTTATAATGATGTAAATAAGTGTGAAACTTTTAAAAGTGAAACATTGAAATCTATCCGATTTCTGTTTCACTTTTTTTATGATAGTTTCGCATTTATTAAAAGTGATTCAACATTGTAATACAATCGTTATGTGCATATCGCATGTACGTCATCGCAATTTTATAAAATTTAAGCTATAATATAATGATGAATTTTAATAGGAGATTTGGACATGGCAATTAAAAAAATATTAACGGACACACATCCCTTAATTCGAAAAAAGGCAGCGCCTGTGACGATATTTGATCAAAGTTTGACTCAAATTATTCAAGATATTGAAGATACGATGTATGCAGCAGGTGGCCAAGCGTTGAGCGCACCACAAATAGGTATACCACTTCAAATTGCGATGGTAGATATGGAACAAGACGGACTACTACAATTAATTAACCCTGAAATAGTGCGCGCATCGGATACGACAACTACTGAACTAGAAGGATGTTTAAGTGTGCCAAATCGTTTTGGAGAAGTGACGCGAAGTCAAATGATTACAGTAAAAAGTAAAGATATTTATGGAAGAGAAGTTGAGTTAACGGCGTATGATGATATTGCACGCATGATTTTACATGAAATAGATAATCTTAATGGCGTATTATTTACTGATATTATGGATAGAGAAATTACCGAAAAAGAATTGGAGGCCTACTACGACAATGAGTAAAATTATTTTTATGGGTACACCTGATTTTTCAACATCAATTTTAGAAATGTTAATTGAAACGCATGACGTTATAGCAGTGGTGACACAACCTGATCGCCCAGTGGGTCGAAAACGTATTTTAACACCACCTCCAGTTAAGAAAGTTGCGGCGGCACATGATTTGCTTGTATTACAACCTGAAAAACTTGCACACTCTGAAGAACTTGAGACGTTATTAAATATGGAATGTGACTTAATTGTGACAGCTGCGTTTGGTCAATTATTACCTAAAGAATTATTAACACACCCTAAATATGGTGCTGTAAATGTGCATGCTTCATTATTACCTAAGTACCGTGGTGGGGCGCCTATTCATCAAGCAATCATAGATGGTGAAAAAGAAACAGGTGTCACAATTATGTATATGGTACAACAACTTGATGCCGGGAATATTATTTCACAGCGTGCAATACCTATCGAAGATGAAGATAATGTGGGCACAATGCATGATAAATTAAGCGCATTAGGTACAACACTTTTACAAGAAACATTACCGAGCATTTTAAATGGTACCAACTCAAGCGTACCTCAAGAAGCATCAAAAGTTTCATTTGCATCAAACATCCAACGTGAAGATGAATGGATTGATTGGCAACAAGAGGCACGTCAAATTTTCAATCATATCCGAGGATTATCCCCATGGCCTGTAGCGTCAACATCTTTAGAGGGGAAAACAATGAAACTGTATACAGCAGAACTCGTGCCAAATGTTTCAGGACAACCGGGTAAAATTTTGCAGACAACAAAAAAAGCGATTGTTGTAGGTACCGGGTCTGATGATAGTATTGCGTTAACAGAGATCCAATTAGCTGGTAAAAAACGCATGCCTACTGCTAATTTTTTAAGTGGTTACCAAGATGAATTGGTCGGAAAGGAACTAGGATAAATGACTTCAGTACGTGCATTAAGTCTTGATACAATTGAAGCGGTTTTTAAAGAAGGCGCATATAGTAATTTAAAAATCAATGAAGTCTTAAACCAAGTGCAGTTAAATCCGAGTGATCGCGGTCTTTATACAGCACTCGTTTACGGAACCATTCAACGTAAATTAACATTGGATTACTTTTTAAAGCCATTTTTGAAAACGAAGATTAAGGGATGGGTAAGACGATTGCTATGGATGAGTATCTATCAATTTGTCTATATGGATAAAATACCTACGCATGCCATCATTAACGAGGCGGTTTCGATAGCTAAAAAGCGTGGAGGCCAACAAACAGGTAACACGGTTAATGCGATTTTAAGACGTTTGACAACTGAATCACTGCCCCAATTAAGCACCATTAAGAATGACATAGAGCGCTTATCAATTATGTATAGTATACCGGTTTGGATCATTAAACATTGGAAAACACATTATGGCATAGATACTACAGAAGCCATTGCGCAAGAAATGTTAAAACCAGTTGCGCAAACTGTGCGAGTTAACCAAACATTGATTACCGTTAACGATGCTATGAAAGCACTTGAAAGAGAAGGATTTCATATCGAACAAGATACGGAGTTAAATGAGTGTTTACATGTTTCCAATGGGTCAGTCATACATGCGCAGCTTTTTAAAGATGGTAAAATGAGTATTCAAGATAAAAGTTCAATGTTTGTAAGTGCGATTTTAGCGCCACAACATGGCGATCTTATTTTAGATTGTTGTAGTGCACCAGGTGGTAAAGCATGTCATACTGCAGAAATGTTGAATGGAACTGGACATGTAGAAGCGACAGATATACATCCGCATAAAATTGAGTTAATTCAACATAATATCAATAAACTGAAGTTAAATAACATCTCGACGTATGTTCACGATGCAACAGAACCTTATACAAAACAATATGACAAAATCATTGTAGACGCACCTTGTAGTGGTCTAGGCGTGTTGCGCCACAAGCCTGAGATTAAATATATGATTACAGAACAAGATGTGACATCACTAGTTGATTTACAACTTCAAATATTAGAAAATGTATCGCAACACCTCAAAGTAGGTGGCACATTGGTTTATTCCACATGTACCATAGAACAGATGGAAAATGAGAATGTAATTTATTCTTTTTTAAAGGCACATCCAGAATTTGAATTTGAAGTTTTTGAAAATCCAAAAACGAATGAACGTATTAAAACACTACAATTATTACCGCAAGATTTTAATACAGATGGCTTTTTTATTACTAAAATTAAAAGAAAGGAACATGCGTAATGATCACTGCTGATAAGAAAAAGAAAAACAAGTTTTTACCTGATTTCGAAAAACAATCGATCTATTCTTTACGGTTTGATGAAATGAAACAGTGGCTTCAAGAACACGGTCAACAAAGTTTTCGCGCTAAACAAATCTTTGAATGGCTGTATGGTAAACGTGTAAATACTTTTGAAGAAATGACGAATTTATCTAAAGATTTACGCCAACTACTTGCTGACCACTTTAGTATCACTACGTTAGAAACAGTCGTAAAACAAGAAAGTCGAGATGGCACGATTAAATTTTTGTTCCAATTACAAGATGGTTACACTATTGAAACAGTATTGATGCGCCATGATTACGGAAATTCTGTGTGTGTGACTACACAAGTAGGATGTCGAATCGGTTGTACATTTTGTGCATCTACGTTAGGCGGGCTTAAACGTAATTTGGAAGCTGGGGAAATTGTATCTCAAGTTTTAACAGTGCAAAAAGCACTAGATGAAACAAATGAACGTGTTTCATCAATTGTTATTATGGGAATTGGTGAGCCGTTTGAGAATTACGATGAAATGATGGACTTTCTTAAGATTGTCAATCACGATGAAGGCTTAAATATTGGTGCGCGCCATATTACAGTTTCTACTTCAGGGATTATTCCTAGAATCTATGATTTTGCAGATGAATCATTACAAATTAATTTTGCGGTAAGTTTGCATGCGGCGAATAATGAAATACGTTCTAAACTGATGCCAATTAACCGAGCGTATGATGTCAACAAATTAATGGAAGCGATACAATATTATCAAGAAAAGACGAACCGTCGAATTACGTTCGAATATGGCTTATTCGGTGGAGTTAACGATCAAATTGAACATGCACGCGAACTTGCAGCATTGATTAAACCATTAAATTGCCATGTGAACTTAATTCCAGTAAACCATGTGCCAGAACGAAATTATGTAAAAACACCTAAAGATGATATTTTTAAATTTGAAAAAGAATTAAAACGATTAGGAATCAATGCTACAATAAGACGTGAACAAGGTTCAGATATCGATGCAGCATGTGGTCAATTACGTGCAAAAGAACGTGAAGCAGAAACGAGGTAGAATCGATGTTAAACGCAGAATTATTTTCAGATGCTGGTTTTTACCGAGAACAAAATGAAGACGCAGGTGGAATTTTTTACAATCAAACGGATCAACAATTGCTTGTCATTTGTGATGGTATGGGTGGTCACCAAGCTGGAGAAGTTGCATCACAATTTGTCGTTGATGCACTTCAAAAGCGTTTTGAGGAAGAAAATTATATTGAACAAGAAAACGCGGAACTATGGTTAAAGCAAACTTTACAATCTATTAATCTTGATTTATTTCTTTTGTCAGAGAGAGAACCAGCTTATCGCGGTATGGGGACAACATGTGTATGTGCGTTAATTTATGACCATCATATTGTTGTTGCGAATATTGGTGATTCAAGAGCATATTTGGTAAATGGTCGTTATTTTGATCAAGTGACAATTGATCATACATTTGTGAATCAACTTGTCATGTTAGGTCAAATTACACGAGAAGAAGCTTTACATCACCCTAGACGTAACATTATTACAAAAGTAATGGGAACAGACCGTCGCGTAAGTCCTGATGTTTTTACAAAACGCATTCACTTTTACCAATATTTGTTACTTAATTCTGACGGTTTAACGGATTATGTCCCTTTACAAGCCATACACGATGTACTCAATGAATCTATGACATTGACTGAGACAGGTGAGGCACTTATCGCACTTGCGCAATCTTATGAAGCTAAAGATAATACTTCTTTTGTTTTAGCAGAAATTGCAGGTGATCCTGTATGATTGGACGCATTATAGATGAACGTTATGAATTAAAACATATCTTAGGTGGAGGCGGCATGAGCAATGTTTATGTCGCTTGGGACCGTATTTTAAAACGACAAGTTGCTGTAAAAATGATACACGTTCCGCCAAATGAAAAACATGAGACCATTGCACGTTTTGAGCGTGAAGTTCAAAATACGACATTATTATCACATGAAAATATAGTGAGTGTGCTTGATGTTGGTGAAGAAGATGATTGCTTCTTTTTAGTGATGGAGTATATCGAAGGTCCAACACTTTCAGATTATATTAAATCTCATGGTCAATTAGCGCCTGATAAAGCCATTAAATTTGCTGAACAAATTTTTAAAGGCATTCATCATGCGCATGAAAAAGGGATTGTACATCGAGATATTAAACCACAAAATATCATTATTGATCGTAATCAAACACTTAAGATTGTTGATTTTGGAATTGCAAAAGCATTAAGTGAAACAGCGATGACCCAAACCAATCATGTCGTGGGTACGGTTCAATATTTATCTCCAGAGCAAGCTAAAGTTGAAAAAACGGGTGCACGCTCGGATATTTATTCTTTAGGTATTGTTTTGTATGAAATGCTTATCGGACATCCTCCCTTCAATGGTGAAACACCTGTGAGCATTGCTATTAAGCAAATTCAAGACCCAGTGCCTAATGTATCGGATACACGGCATGATGTGCCACAAGCTTTAAGTAATGTGATATTAAAAGCAACTGAAAAAGACCAATCTAAAAGGTATGGGTCTGTTGCTGAAATGCGCCATGATTTAAGTTCGACGTTATCTGAAGCAAGAGCACATGAAACGTTGTATCAACCTAATGAAAGTGCAACGAAGACCATTACACTCGATAAAAACGCAATTAAAAACGAACCATCTCAACCAAAATCAGTTAAAGAGACAACCCAAATACCTGTAGTAACGACGACACCCCACTCTAAAGCACCAGTGAATGAAGGATATCAAAAACGTTCAAGAGGGAAGAAAATCCTTTTTGGATTGATATTCACTATTTTATTCTTCAGCTTATTTATTTTTGTAGCTGCTGCAATGATGGGTGACAAATATAGTCAGGTGCCTGACCTACGTGGCAAAACAGAGGCTGAAGCTGAGAAAATGCTTAAAGATAATAACCTTAAGGTAGGACGTATTTCACAAGATTATAGCGAGCACTACGCCAAAAACCATGTTATGAAAATACAACCTGACGTCGGTGAGAAAGTTGAACAAGGCACAAAAATTGACCTTGTCATTTCTAAAGGTGAACATATTGAAGTCATGCCAAATCTCATTGGACAATCCAAAGCAGATGCACAAAAGACCTTAGAAGAATTGGGCTTTAAAAATGTGCATTTTACAACTGCGTACACGCAACATGACATACCTAAAGGTAATATTGAAGGACAAAGTATTACGCCTGGTCAAAAAGTTTCAGTTTCTAAAGAACGTGTTGAAATTACAGAGTCTCTCGGTAAACGAAAAGTTTATGTTGACGACTACACAAATAAAAAATTCTCTTCGGTGAAAAAAGAACTAGAAAATAAAGGTCTGACAGTACATGTTGAATCAGAACGTCATGATGATACGGTTAAAGAAGGGGATATCATTAATCATTCGCCACGTAAAACTGAGGTGGATGAAGGTAGTACCATTAACTTTATCGTATCGAAAGGTGATAAATCTAAAGATGATGAATCATCACCTGATAAAACATATTCTGAGTCATTTACGATTCCATATACGGGTAAAAATGATAAACCTCAAAAAGTTGAGATTTTTAAAAAAGACAAAAATAGTAATGGCGCCTCACCACTCCAATCATTCACAATCACAAAAGCTACGACTCAAAGTTTGAGCTTTGTTATCGAAGAGGGTGGCGAAGCGAGTTATATTGTAAAAGTTGATGGTAAAACGGTGAAAGATGAAACAATCGCCTATGATGATATTTGATATCATGATTTTAAAAATGAGATAGTAATAATATGAAAACCTTCAAAATCAACAATGATATTTGGAGGTTTTCATTATTTTAGAGTATTTTAGTGTGTGCGACATTCGGATTAATGTTTCTATTTATAATGAAGAGGATTTATCAAAGAGTAGGATTATTTCTTGTATAATACAACGTTATTTATATATATAATTGAAATGTCCTTAACCCATTGGCAGCCTCTTTTTTATTAGATTATTGAGATTGATTCACGTTATAATGGGGTAGAATGAAAGAAAATGTAATACGGGGGGAAGTAAAGTGGCAAAGCAACTACCAAAAGATCCAGGATTGGATAACACATTTAAAGTTTTAAAAGAGGCATATACATATGTACCGTGCCGCTTAGAAAAATTTAATTCTAAAGCATTTCAAACAACAGGTATGGGCATGAAGCCTATTGCAGTGATTAGTGGGAAAGAGGCTGCAGAGTTATTCTACAATAATGATGTCATGCAACGTGAAAAAACATTGCCTAAACGTGTGGTGAATACTCTGTTTGGTAAAGGTGCCATTCATACGACAAAAGGCAAAGTACACGTGGATCGTAAAGCATTGTTTATGTCTCTAATGACAGAAGAGAATTTAAAGTATTTACGTGAACTTACTCGTAATCATTGGTTTATGCATACAGAACATATGCAAAATCAAAAAGAGGTTAACATTTATAAAGAATCCATCTATGTTCTAACTAAAATTGGTTTTAGATGGGCGGGCATCCATCAAACCGCTGAAGAAGCTGAACAAAATGCAAAAGACATGGATATTATGATCGATTCATTCAAAGGTCTTGGCCAAACTATCGGTGGAGGATATCGTAAAGCTAAAAAAGCACGTGCACGTGTGGAACAATTCTTAGAAAATCAAATCATTGCTGTGCGTAAAGGTAAAATTAATGCTGAACCAGGCACTGCTTTGTATGAATTTGCACATTGGGAAGATTATAAAGGTAACCCTATGGATGCGCGCTTATGTGCGATTGATTTAATGAATGTTGTGCGTCCACTTGCAGCAGTGAACCGATTTGTAAGTTATGCAGTTAAAGCGATGATTGAATATGACCAAGAGCGTATCAAATTACAAGTGTCAGATGATCCTAACTATGCATATAAATTTGCCCAAGAAGTTCGACGTATATTCCCGTTTGTACCGTTCTTACCAGGTAAACTCAAGAAAAATATTGAATTTGATGGGTATCGTATTAAAAAAGGAACTTTCACACTGTTAGATGTTTTTGGTACGACACATGATCCAGAACTTTTTGAAAATCCTTACCAATTTAATCCAGACCGTTTCGAAAATTGGGATGGCAGTCCGTTCGATTTAATTCCTCAAGGCGGAGGCGATTTCTATACAAACCATCGTTGTGCAGGTGAATGGATGACTATTATTGTAATGGAAGAAACGATTAAGTATTTTGCGAATAAAATTGATTTTGAAGCCCCTTCACAAGATTTATCTGTGAAATTAGACCAATTCCCAGGTAAAGTGACAAGTGGTACAATTATTCAAAATGTGCGTCCACGCGTACAACGATAATCTATTATAGCGGCTAGGACTTTGATGTCCGCCGCTTTTTTGTCTTAAAAGCCATCGATGAACGTTGAACGCTTCAATGGGTAGAAATCTTCTTAACAGTATGGTAAATATGTGGCCAAAAGAATAGCAGTTCTTGATTACGCTTTATGGTGCTGATAGCCTATTATAAAATGTTAATTTAACTTAAAATCATCGTAAATGTTATAAATATATGTAAAAAGTTTCTTTCACATGTGCATTCATAAAAACCTTTGCTATAATGAATCTGAAATCATCATTAAACGAGGTGCAAATGTGAAAACAGGACGTATTATAAGATCGATAAGCGGTGTCTACAGAGTTGATGTGGATGGTCAATTATATGATGCAAAACCTAGAGGGCTATTTAGAAAAAAACAAATATCACCAATTGTTGGTGACATTGTTGATATCGATGACGAAACGCATGCATCAGGGTACATTCAGCATATCCACCCACGAGACAATGAGTTAAAACGTCCACCTGTGAGTAATATAGATTTACTCGTAATAGTTATGAGTGCGGTATCGCCTAATTTTTCGACGCAGTTACTTGATCGTTTTTTAGTGATTGGTCACTCTTATGGGTTAAAGCCTCGTATTGTGGTGACAAAAAAGGATTTAGCTTCTGATGATGAGGTGCGGTCGGTTAATGAGGTATTAGAAGTATATAAAAAAATAGGTTATGCGACACAATTTATCGGTAAAACAGATAAAGCAGAGGATATTTTTAATGAATGGGAACCAGGACTTGCTGTTTTAAGTGGACAGTCAGGTGTAGGGAAATCTACGCTATTAAATAAATATCAGCCTACATTCAATATTGAAACTAATGAAATATCAACATCATTGAATCGTGGGAAACATACGACAAGACATGTGGAATTATACCCCCGTCATAATGGATTTATTGCAGATACACCAGGTTTTAGTGCTTTGGACTTTGATCATATCGACAAGGACACTTTGAGAGATAATTTTATCGAAATTAGTCAATACGGTGCATCATGCAAATTTAGAGACTGTTATCATACGAATGAGCCTAAGTGTCATGTTAAAAAAATGGTAGAAGAAGGTGAAATTGAACCTTTTAGATATCAACATTACGTACAATTACTCAATGAAATTTCAAATCGAAAGGTGAAATACTAATGACTAAAATTTTTCCTTCTTTATTATCAGCTGATTTTATGAATCTTGAAAAAGAAATTGAAAAACTAACTGAAGCCGGTGTAGATGGCTTACATTTTGATGTAATGGATGGTCAATTTGTGCCAAACATCTCAATTGGGTTTCCAATTTTAGAGGCGTTACGGGCAAAAACAATATTACCTATAGATGTGCATTTAATGATTGCCAATCCTGAACAATATATAGATACATTTTGCGATAAAGGTGCAGATAAAGTTTCAGTGCATCTAGAAGCGACACCGCATATTCATAGAGCGGTACAAAAAATTAAAGCACATGGTAAAGAAGCCGGTGTAGTGATTAACCCAGGTACACCTGTATCGCAACTCCATAGTATCTTACACGATGTTGACTTTGTTTTAGTAATGTCTGTGAATCCGGGATTTGGCGGTCAAACATTTATTCCGCAAGCTGTAGACAAAATTAAAATGCTCGATGCGTTTAGAACAGAACACCAACTCAATTTTAAAATTGAAGTGGATGGCGGTGTCAATGATCAAACTGCTCAATCCGTTATTGAGGCCGGTGCAGACTGGCTTGTAGCAGGTTCTTACTTTTTTAAGTTTGATGCGTACGATGTAGCTCTAAAACATTTAAAATGTGAGGGATAATTGATGAAAAAACGTGTTCATTTGTTATGTAGTCAACGTAATATACCAAATCGCTTATTACAAAAAAAGGTTAATGAAGATTGGATAGGCGTAGACCGCGGCACACTCGTATTACTACAATCAAAGATACAACCGGTATATGCGGTAGGTGATTTTGATTCAGTTACAATTGAGGAAAAGCAGTGGATAGAAGCACGTATGAACATTGAAACCATGCCAAAAGAAAAGGATGTCACTGATCTCGCGTATGCTGTTCAAAAAGCATTAGAGATGGGATACAAAAAAATTAAAATTTATGGGGCGACAGGTGGTCGATTAGATCATTTTATGGGTGCCATGCAATTATTAAAACATGCAGATTTTAAAGATAAAAAAATACAACTCATTGATCAACGTAATGTCATTGAATTATTAACGCCAGGCACATACACAAAACATGTGAAACGTCGGTACCCATACATTTCATTTATTCCAGCCACTGATTATGCGACCTTATCATTAAAAGCTTTCAAATACGAGCTTGATAACAAACATTTAGAACAAGGTGCAACGTTAACCATTTCAAATGAATTTAAAGACAACGATGCAGAAATCCTTCTACACGAAGGTATGCTGTATCAAATTCGAAGTAAAGACTAAAAAAAATCCCGTGTCTTCCACATAAAGACACGGGATTTACTATATCAAAAATTTCTCAATTGAGAGACGTGCTACTGATAATTACACGCGAGTAACTTTACCAGATTTTAAAGCACGAGCTGAAACCCAAACTTTTTTAGGTTTACCATCAACTAAAATTCTAACTTTTTGTAAGTTAGCATTCCAACGACGTTTAGTTGAGTTTAATGCGTGTGAACGGTGGTTACCCGTTGACGCTTTACGGCCTGTTACGAAACATTGTTTACCCATCATCGTACCTCCTTTAAGAAATACAAATACACTTTGCTACTACATACTAAGGTAATATACCATATTCAAATTTTTAAAGCAATAAAAAATAGATGATATATTAGAAAATACTTTGTGCATGACGTACTTTCTGATATAATCTTAAATTGTGATTAAATATTTGCATGTTTACAAAATCTTTAAATAAGGTAGTTCCTTATGGAAAGGTTTAAATAAATTTAGTAAGATAGATATAAATATGTAAATCGATACTAATGGGAAAGTATGTTAGTGAGACATAAGTGCATTATTTTTAATGTACGTCAACAAAAATAAATGGGTATATAAGGTGTTATGTTTTCTAACTTCCGATAAACGAATTCGAGATCAAACATCTAAGGTCATCCAAGTTATTTCTTGTAACTCCATATATACAAGTGTTGAATAAGGAGGCGTTATTTATGTCATTAGAAATTACAAATGATTACGGCAGCATAGATATTTCAAACGAGGTAATTGCATCAGTAGTAGGTGGCAAAGCAGTGGAATGCTATGGCATCGTTGGAATGGCTTCACGTCAACAAGTTCGTGATGGGTTAGCAGAAATTTTAGGTCATGAGAACTACGCGAAAGGTATTGTAGTTAAAGAAGATAACGGTATTTTGGATGTAGATATGTATATTATAGTCAGCTACGGTGTGAAAATTTCTGAAGTAGCGCAAAATGTACAAGCTACCGTGAAGTATACACTTGAACATACACTAAAATTAAAAGTGAATTCAGTAAATATTTTTGTACAGGGCGTGCGTTTTAATAACGACGGTAATGACAAATAGGAGGACATTCGGATGGTTACGAAAATCAACGGTGATTTATTTGCCGAAATGATTATACAGGGAGCACAAAATTTATCTAATAATGCGGATATGGTAGATGCATTGAATGTATATCCAGTTCCAGACGGGGATACAGGAACGAATATGAATCTTTCAATGACGTCAGGTAGAGAAGAAGTTCAAAACAATCCTACGCACCATATCGGGGAATTAGGTAAGACATTTTCTAAAGGTTTATTGATGGGCGCACGTGGTAATTCAGGTGTTATTCTGTCACAAATTTTTAGAGGATTTTCTAAAGCATTAGAAAATGAAAAAGAAATTGATGCGCAAGGCTTTGTTAAAAGTTTCGAAGCCGGTGTTAACACAGCATATAAAGCAGTCATGAAACCTGTTGAAGGTACTATTTTAACAGTGGCTAAAGATGCTGCGCACGCTGCGACAGAAAAATTAAATGATACAGATAACTGTTTAGAAATTATGGAACATGTCTATGAAGCAGCGTTAAAGTCACTTGAAAATACGCCAAATCTACTCCCGGTTTTAAAAGAAGTTGGCGTTGTTGATAGTGGGGGTAAAGGCTTAACACTTGTTTATGAAGGTTTCTTGATGGCCATGAAAGGCGAAAAAATTGAAAAGAAAGCACCTAGCGTTGATAAAGAAGCATTTTTTAATGATGAACATGACTTCCATGGTGTCATTAATACCGAGGATATCGTTTACGGTTATTGTACTGAAATGATGGTGCGCTTTTTACCAGGAAAAGCAAAATTTGATGAAACTACATTTAGAGATGACATGAGTCAGTTCGGTGATTCTTTACTTGTGATTAGTGACGATGAAATTGTTAAAGTCCACGTTCATACTGAAACACCAGGTGAGGTATTCACGTTCGGTCAAAAGTATGGTGAATTAATTAAAGTTAAAGCTGAAAATATGCGTGAACAACATCGTGAAGTTTTACGTAAAGAAGCTGCTAAAGCTAATGATGCCGAGGCAGAGTCAAATGAACCAGTTGAAACAGCTATTATTACAATTTCAATGGGCGATGGCATTACAAAACTATTCAAATCGATGGGTGCCACGCATGTGATTAGTGGCGGACAAACTATGAATCCTTCTACTGAAGACATTGTGAAAGTTATTGAACAAAGTGGTTGTAAACGTGCAATTATTTTACCTAATAACAAAAATATTCAAATGGCAAGTCAACAAGCTGCTGAAATTGTTGATGTTGAAGCAGTGGTTGTACCTACAAAAACCATTCCACAAGGTATTACGGCGATGTTCAATTACGACAGTACGGTTGATTTAAAACAAAATCAAGACGTAATGACGTCAGCATTAGAAGATGTGAAGTCTGGGTCGATTACGTATGCGGTACGTGATACTAAAATTGACGGTATTACTATCGAAAAAGATGCGTTTATGGGCTTAGTTGAAGATAAGATTGTTGTAAGTGATAAGGATGTTCACGTGACGTTACAGAAAACATTAGACAAAATGTTAGATGAAGATAGCGAAATTTTAACGATTATCGTTGGTGAAGAAGCAACTGAAGCACAAACAGAATGGATTGAATCCTATATGGAGTCGAACTATGAAGATGTGGAAGTTGAAATTCAACAAGGTCAACAACCAATCTATCCTTATTTTTTCTCAGTTGAATAAATTTTTTAAAGTCACAGGATATGGGTATAAACCATTAACCTGTGATTTTTTTGGAATAATATATGCGCATTTGTAATCAATATCACAATATTTCAATACATGAAAATGCTTGTTATAATGTGAATGTCTTGCATTAATTTGCAACTAGGGGGAATGAAATGATGAAATATAAAAGTGTTTTTGACATTATAGGTCCTACGATGGTTGGCCCATCGTCTTCTCATACAGCTGGTGCTGTGCGTATAGGTCTCGTTGCAAGAGATTTATTTGGCAAGCAACCACAGCAAGCAGATATTTATTTATATGGTTCATTTATGGAAACATATCGTGGACACGGTACCGATGTTGCACTTGTTGGTGGACTTTTAGGTTATGATACGGACGATAGTCGTATCGAAAGCAGTCTTGAAACAGCAAAAGCAGAAGGTATGCGTATCAATTTCATTGAAATGGCGGAAGAGCGGGCACACCCGAATACAGCGATTATTGATATGATTGATGGTGACCATCATATATCGGTTGAAGGTGTCTCTATTGGTGGCGGTAAAATTGAAATTGTTGCCATTAACGGTTTTAAATTAGCAATAAGTGGCAATTATCCAACATTACTCGTTTTTCATCAGGATACATTTGGTACGATTGGTAAAGTGGCAAATATCATTGGTGATCATAGTATCAACGTTGGTAGTATGCAAGTGGCACGTAAAGAAAAAGGTGACCAAGCACTGATGACATGTGAACTTGATGAAGATATAAGTGAAGCAATTTTAAATGAAATTCGTCAAGTACCTGGTGTAGTAACAGTCTCCTTAATGGGTGATGCGTAAATGATGGAGGGGATAGCATGTTTAAAAATGTTAAAGAACTAATCGCTAAATGTGAAGCTGAAGATAAAGCGATTTATGAAGTGATGATGGAGCAAGAAATGGCCGTTACGGGTTTAACAAAAGAAGAAGTCTATGCTCATATGAATAAAAACTTAGAAACGATGGAAAATGCTGTTGAAGAAGGTATCAATGGTGTCACTTCAAAAACAGGCTTAACTGGCGGTGACGCAGTATTAATGAAACAGTACATTGAAAGCGGTCGTTCTATCGCTGGAGATACGTTACTTGATGCAGTTAGTAAAGCGGTTGCGACAAATGAAGTCAATGCAGCGATGGGGAAAATATGTGCGACACCAACAGCCGGATCAGCTGGTGTAGTGCCAGGGGTGTTATTTGCATTAAAGGATAAATTACAACTTTCACGTACAGATATGTTAAACTTTTTATTAACATCAGGGGCGTTTGGATTTGTAGTAGCCAACAATGCGTCGATTTCTGGTGCTGCTGGCGGTTGTCAAGCTGAAGTGGGTTCTGCAGCAGCGATGGCAGCTGCCGCAGTAGTTGAAGCTGCGGGCGGTACACCAAGACAATCTGCAGAAGGTTTTGCGATTTGCATGAAAAATATGCTGGGCTTAGTATGTGACCCAGTCGCAGGATTGGTTGAAGTTCCATGTGTTAAACGAAATGCTGCTGGTGCTTCCAATGCTATCGTTTCAGCTGATATGGCGTTAGCCGGTATTGAATCACGTATTCCAACGGATGAAGTCATAGATGCGATGTATCGTATTGGGCAAACGATGCCGTCTGCATTACGTGAAACAGGACGTGGTGGCCTTGCAGGTACGCCTACAGGTCAACGCCTCAAACAACAAATCTTTGGTGATTAATATGACAAAAGTAAACCTCATTGAAAATCCTTATGAGTTAAAGGACATCAAAGGGTTGGGGCCGAAACGGCTTCAAATTCTTAATGAAATGAATATATGGAGTATACAAGACTTAATACTTCATTTGCCAACGCGTTATGAAGATAATTCACTTGTTGATTTAAATGACGCTGATAATGAATCTACAGTGACAGTACAAGGTGAGGTCTATTCCTCGCCAACTGTCGCTTTTTTTGGACGTAATAAATCTAAACTAACAGTACACGTCATGATTAACGGCATTGCAGTGAAAGTTGTGTTTTTTAATCAACCTTATCTTAAAAAGAACATTCAACTACATCAACCTGTCGTGATTAAAGGCAAATGGCTCAAACATAAACAAGAGATTAACGGCACTAAAATGATGTTTGATCTATCTCAAGTAGAAGCGGCACAATTCACTCCTATTTATCGCGTGAAAGAAGGATTGAAACAAAAACCGCTTAACGACATGATTCAGAAAACCTTAAAAGACGTGACGATTCATGAGTGGCTACCTAGCGATTTACGCAAAAAATATAAATTAGAAACATTAAATGATACTATAAATGCTTTGCATCAAGCTAAAGATAAGCAATCATTGCTAAAAGCACGCCGGACATTTGCATTTACTGAATTTTTTATGTTTGAATTACGCATGCAATGGTTAAATCGTCTTGAAAAAGCGTCAGATCAAGCGGTAGAAGTCGATTATAATCTGGATGATGTTAAACGATTTATCGACGGGCTGCCATTTGAATTAACAGAAGGTCAAAAAACAAGTGTCAATGAAATTTTTAGAGACTTAAAAGCGCCTATACGCATGCATCGATTACTACAAGGAGATGTAGGATCTGGTAAAACAGTCGTTGCTGCAATATGTATGTATGCGTTAAAAACAGCTGGCTATCAATCTGCATTGATGGTACCTACAGAAATACTGGCCGAACAACATGCAGAAAGTTTAGCGCAATTGTTTGGTGACAAAATGAACGTTGCATTATTAACAGGTTCCGTTAAAGGTAAAAAGAGACGATTATTACTTGAACAATTGGCACAAGGTGAGATTGATTGCGTTATTGGAACGCATGCACTCATACAAGATGACGTTGTCTTTCATAATGTTGGACTTGTCATTACAGATGAGCAACATCGGTTTGGTGTTGAACAACGACAAAAGTTACGTGAGAAAGGAGCATTAAGCAATGTGCTCTTTATGACGGCTACACCGATTCCAAGAACGTTGGCAATCTCCGTTTTTGGTGAAATGGACGTATCATCTATCAAACATTTACCAAAAGGACGAAAACCCATTCAAACTTATTGGGCTAAACATGAAGCCTATGAACAAGTTTTAAGTCAACTTAACAATGAATTGAAAAAAGGACGTCAAGCCTACGTTATCTCACCACTTATTGAAAGTTCTGAGCATCTTGAAGATGTACAAAATGTGATTGCACTCTATGACGATTTAAAAATACAATTACCTGAAGCGCGAATTGGAATCTTACACGGTAAGATGACTTCAGATGAAAAAGATCAGGTCATGCATCAATTTAGTGCGCATGATATAGATGTACTTGTTGCAACAACTGTTGTAGAAGTAGGAGTAAACGTTCCAAATGCAACTTTTATGATGATATACGACGCAGATAGATTTGGCCTGTCAACATTGCATCAATTACGAGGACGTGTCGGTCGAAGTGAACATCAAAGTTACTGTGTATTGATAGCCTCACCCAAAACTGAGACGGGTATTGAACGTATGCAAATTATGACACAAACGACGGATGGATTCGAATTGAGTGAGCGAGATCTAGAGATGCGTGGTCCGGGAGACTTTTTTGGAGTGAAACAAAGTGGACTTCCAGATTTTCTAGTTGGCAACATCGTTGAGGATTATCGAATGCTTGAAGTGGCAAGAGACGAAGCGGCAGAATTGATTCAAAGCGGTGTGTTTTTTACATCGCAATTTGATAAATTACGTTCGTTTATAGAAGATAATATGTTACATCAACGCTTTGATTAATTTAACATTCTGAGCATTAAGACGTGAGATACCGTACTTAATGCTTTTTTACTATTATCTATAGTTTTCTTTAACAAATGGTCTAAAACAATGGTGATTAAAAGCCTATATTTTCATAATGCATAAGTTATCGAACCGTTAAGGTGTAAAGATATACTGTAAAATTACTGTATTAAATTATTTTGAAGTTCTCTAGATGCATGGTAGAATGGTATTGAGTTCATTAAGACTTGGTACTAAATAGGGGTGGCATAAACATGAAAAGAACGAAAAATGAACGACGGGAAATGATTCAAAAAACAATAGAACAAAACCCCTTTATTACTGACCAAGCATTGAGTGACATGTATGAAGTGAGTATTCAAACCATTCGTCTCGATAGAAGTCAGCTCAACATCCCTGAACTAAGAGAACGTGTTAAACGTGTCGCTAAAGATCAGTATGAAAATATTAGTTCATTAGAGAATCAAGATATTATAGGTGATGTTGTCGCACTCGAAGCAAATCAATATGCCAAGTCAGTATATACGATTACGAAACATGATGTTTTTACGCGCAATCGTGTTGCGAGAGGTCACGTGGTCTTTGCGCAAGCGAATTCTCTTTGTGTGGCATTGATTCAACATGAATCTGTACTGACAAAAGAGAGTCACATTCACTTTGTAAAACCTGTTTATTTAGGTGATGTTGTGATTGCTGAAGCACACGTTGAATATCATGATGATAAATATTATGAAATGACTGTACGCTCGTACGTTCATAATACAAAAGTTTTTGAAGGAATTTTTAAAATGTATTACATAAGTGAGGATGAATAACATGATTAAAATTGCTGTAGATATGATGGGTGGAGACGACGCACCTGATATCGTGTTAGAAGCAGTTGAAAAAGCAGTGAATGACTTTGATGATTTAGAGATTTTATTATTTGGTGATCAAGCACAATGTACGATAAATCATCCACGTGTACATGTGCGTCATACAACAGAAGCTATTTCAATGGAAGATGAGCCCGTTCGAGCGATTAAACGAAAAAAAGATAGTTCTATGGTAAAAATGGCTGAAGCTGTTAAAAATGGAGAAGCAACAGCATGTGTATCTGCTGGGAATACAGGCGCATTGATGTCTGCTGGATTATTTATTGTTGGACGTTTACCTGGCGTATCAAGACCTGCTTTAGTCGTTACGTTACCAACTGTAAAAGGTAATGGCGTAGTCTTCTTAGATGTTGGTGCAAATGCCGATGCAAAAGCAGAACACTTATATCAAAATGCAATCTTAGGTCATATTTATGCGCAAAATGTGCGTAATATTGAACAACCACGTGTCGCTTTACTTAACATTGGTACAGAAGCTCAAAAAGGAAATAGCTTAACGAAACAGGCATACGCATTATTAAAAGATTCTGATACGCTTCATTTTGTAGGGAACATTGAAGCTAAATCTATCTTGGAAGATGATGCAGATGTGATTGTTACAGATGGTTACACTGGTAATATGATTCTGAAAAATTTAGAAGGTATTGCGAAGTCATTTGGCAAAATTATTAAAGGGAGATTAATGTCTAAATTTAAAAATAAAATCGCACTTCTTATTATGAAAAAAGATATTAAAGCCATCGCAAAACAACTTGATTATTCAGAGTATGGTGGTTCTGTACTATTAGGTTTAGATGGTGTTGTTGTAAAAGCACATGGTAGTTCTAACGCAAAAGCGTTCTACTCTGCAATTAGACAAGCTAAAATTGCAAGTGACACCAAAATTGTGGACATTATGCGTGAAAAGGTAGGAGAAAAAGATGAGTAAAACGGTATTTATGTTTCCAGGTCAAGGTGCGCAAAAAGTAGGTATGGCTGCAGATTTATATCAAGCAGATCCACGTGCGACACAGATCTTAGATCAAGCACAAGCAAGTGTCGATTTTGATTTACTCCAAACAATGTTTAAAGATGAACATGGTGTGTTAGGTCAAACTGAAAATACACAGCCCGCACTACTTACGCATAGTATGGCATTATATGAAGCCATGGGACGCCCGCAAGCAGATTTCACCATTGGTCATAGTTTAGGCGAGTACTCAAGCCTTGTTATGAGTGGCGTATTAAAATTTGAGGATGCTGTAAAAATTGTACGTCGTCGTGGTGAATTAATGGCTAAAGCGTTTCCAGATGGTGTTGGAAGTATGGCCGCTGTACTCGGGCTTTCTTACGATGAAGTGAAAGCCATTTGTAATGATCTTTCTACAGAGGAAGCCATTGTTGAACCGGCAAATATTAATTGCCCAGGTCAGATTGTTGTGTCTGGGCATAAATCAAAAATTGATGAATTCGTCGAAAATGGTAAAGCATTAGGCGCAAAACGCGTGATGCCACTTCAAGTTTCAGGGCCTTTTCATTCATCAATGATGAAAGTTATTGAAAAAGATTTCGAAGCCTATACGTCAACGTTTGAATGGTCAGATGCAACGGTTCCTGTCGTTCAAAATGTGCATGCGCAAGGTGAACAAAATGCTGAGACAATTCATCAACATATGATTGAACAGTTGTACTCACCGGTTCAATTTATCGAATCTGTGGAATGGTTGATTGCACAAGGTGCAGATCACTTCGTAGAAATCGGACCGGGTAAAGTTTTATCTGGTTTAGTTAAAAAAATAAACAGAGATATCAAATTAACTTCGATTCAAACGCTCGAAGATGTAAAGGAATGGTTAAAACATGACTAAAGTAGCATTAGTAACAGGCGCGTCAAGAGGTATCGGACGCAGTATCGCATTACAATTAGCTGAAGAAGGATTTAACGTTGCAGTTAACTATGCAGGCAACAAAGAAAAAGCAGAACAAGTCTTAGAGAGCATTAAAGAAAAGGGTGTTGAAGCATTTGCTATTCAAGCGAATGTTGCGAACCCTGATGAAGTTAAAGCAATGATTAAAGAAGTCGTTAGCCAATTTGGTTCAGTCGATGTTTTAGTCAATAATGCAGGAATTACGCGTGACAACCTATTAATGCGTATGAAAGAACAAGAATGGGATGATGTTATTGATACAAACTTAAAAGGTGTGTTTAACTGTATTCAAAAAGTGACACCTCAAATGTTACGCCAAAAAGGTGGACGTATCATTAACTTAACAAGTATCGTCGGTGCAGTAGGTAACCCAGGTCAAATTAATTACGTTGCTTCAAAGGCGGGTGTGATTGGTATGACGAAAACTGCAGCACGTGAACTTGCTTCACGCCATATTACAGTGAATGCTGTTGCACCAGGATTCATCGTTTCTGACATGACAAATGCTTTGAACGATGACTTAAAAGAAGGTATGAAATCACAAATTCCTTTAGGTCATTTCGGTGAAGATACAGATATCGCTCATACTGTTGCCTTTTTAGCATCTGATAAAGCGAAATACATTACAGGCCAAACTATCCATGTGAATGGTGGTATGCACATGGAGTAATTGAGGTTCACTTAAGTTCCGCATCATGTATTTAAGTTTTACGAGAACATTCAATGCATGATGCGCTATGCAACCTCACAGTGATTAACGTACAATCATTCAAAAAAATAAATGCTGAAACCCTCGTAGGTATCATCACTTTTAAATTGATGAAACATCGTTAAAATACAGTAGTTTTTGCATGAGAATGGTTGTATTTATGGAGATAAAATGGCAAAATAAAAAAGTCTAGTATTTCTTGAATTTGTGATACCGTCACGTTATGTGACACACAATTCGATGAAGTACATCGACTTTTTAAAGGAGGTGAAACACTGTGGAAAACTTCGATAAAGTAAAAGATATCATCGTTGACCGTTTAGGCGTTGATGCTGACAAGGTAACTGAAGATGCTTCATTCAAAGATGATTTAGGCGCAGATTCACTTGACATTGCGGAATTAGTAATGGAATTAGAAGATGAATTCGGTACAGAGATTCCTGATGAAGAAGCTGAAAAAATCAACACAGTTGGAGACGCTGTGAATTACATTAATACACTTGAAAAATAATTCTTTTCATCTGAGTCGTGTTCTCGACTCAGATTTTTTACTAATCATTTATAAGGCAATCCAACTACATCAAATCTTTAGTAGAAATGTGAATTAAATGGAGGAAACTGAATGGCGAAATTACGAAAACAAACGCTGATTAAAGCTTTTGAACATAACTTTAAATTAAAAATGAAAGAACTTGATTTACCCTTTCGTAATTTAGATATATATCAACAAGCTTTTTCACATTCGAGTTTTATTAATGACTTCAATATGGAACGCTTAAGTCATAATGAACGTTTGGAATTTTTAGGAGACGCAGTATTAGAATTGACGGTATCACGCTTTTTATATGAGAAATACCCTGATGTTCCTGAGGGTGACCTAACAAAAATGCGTGCAACAATCGTGTGTGAACCATCACTTGTAATATTTGCGAATAAAATTAATCTGAATCAACTCATTCTGTTAGGAAAAGGTGAAGAGAAAACAGGTGGGCGTACGCGACCTTCATTAATTGCAGATGCGTTTGAAGCCTTTGTAGGCGCACTTTATTTAGATCAAGGTCTTGAAGTTGTTGAACGCTTTGCGAATGCCATTATTTTCCCATATGTTGAAGATAATGCATTGAGTGGTGTTGTTGATTTTAAAACACAACTTCAAGAAATGGCACATCAAACGTTGCGAAGTTCAGTATCCTATCGCATGATCAAAGAAGATGGTCCTGCGCATCATCGTCAATTTACGTCAGAAGTACTTTTAGATAATGAAGCTGTGGCGTCTGGTGTGGGGCGTACGAAAAAAGAATCTGAACAAAAAGCAGCAGAAAAAGCGTTACTACAACTGTCAAATAAGGAGTAACATATGGTTTATTTAAAATCTATTGATGTCGTTGGCTTTAAATCTTTTGCAGAACCAACACAAGTTCAATTCGATAAAGGTGTTACTGCAATTGTAGGGCCAAATGGTAGTGGTAAAAGTAATATTACAGATGCAATTAAATGGGTACTCGGTGAACAATCAGCGAAATCTCTACGTGGTAGTAAAATGGAAGATGTCATTTTTTCGGGTGCTAAACATCGTAATGCACAAAATTTTGCAGAAGTTCAATTAAGTTTAGATAATCAAAAAGGTTTACTCAATTATGATGCAGAGCATGTTGTGGTAACGCGCCGTTTATATCGCAGTGGCGAAAGTGCGTTTTTCATTAATAATGAACGTCAAAGATTAAAAGATGTCGTGGAGTTATTTTTAGACTCTGGTTTAGGAAAAGAAGCATTAAGCATCATTTCACAAGGACGTGTAGATGAAGTATTAAATGCGAAGCCAATTGATCGTCGTCAAATTATTGAAGAATCTGCTGGGGTATTAAAATATAAAAAACGGAAAGCAGCTTCCGAAGAGAAATTGGGACAAACTGAAGATAATTTAAATCGGGTAGAAGATATTTTATATGATCTTGAAGGGCGTGTAGAACCTTTAAAAGAAGAAGCAGCAATCGCAAAAGAATATCTTCAATTATCGGAGACATTAAAAGAAAGTGATATAAAAGTCACAGTGTCCGATATTCAGTCTTATCAATCTCAAATTCGTACCCACGACCAAGCATTAAATGACCTACAAAGTGAACAAGCGTCCATTCAATCGAAAAAGTCAGACGTATCAAGAACGATTCAAAAGACGAAAGGTGAACGTCACCAAATAGATCAAAAACTTGAAACGTTAAATCATCACTTAATTCAAGTTACTGAAAGTGTAGAAAAAGTTACAGGTCAATATAAATTGATTGAGGAACGTCAAAAAAATCAATCTCAAACGAATGCACGTATTGAAGAAGAACAAGACAGTTTAAATCATCATCAAAAACAATTGCTTGCACAACGTGATGAAGTGGATAAAACAATAGTGCAATTAAAACAACAAAAACAAACACTTGCTACTGAGATTCATGAACTTGAAGTCGCATTTGAAAAAAGTGATGAAAATCATGAAGAAACGTTAGAAGCTTTAAAAGATGACTACTATGCTTGTATGTCTAAACAATCAGAAGTCAATAATGATATTCGTTTTTTAGAGCGTACGATAGAAGAACATAAATTAAAACAATCACGTTTAGATTCGAGATTAACTGAAGCTTATAAACAATTAAAAGAAGCACAACAACATATTTCTGAAATAGACATTCAAAAGCGCGAAAAAGAAACGCAACTTGAAGCGGTGGCAAAACAAAATAAAGCGCTTGAAGCTCAATTATCAGAAATAAAGGCTGAGCATAAAGCGTCTGAGGATAAATTATATCAAGCCTATCGATACACGGATCAATTAAAATCACGTATAGAAGGTTTACGCATGCGTGATAATGAAATGGCTTTTTATTATCAAGGTGTCAAAGCGATATTAAATACCACCCATCTTGAAGGTATTCATGGCGCGGTGGCACAAAATATTGATGTACCTTCAAATATGACTGTTGCAATTGAAACGGCTTTAGGTGCTACAATGCAACACGTTATTGTGGATGATGAGAAAGTGGCACGTAGCGCGATTCAATTTTTAAAACAAAAGAAAGCCGGCCGTGCAACATTTTTACCATTATCTGTCATTAAACCTAAACACATTGAACCGTCATTAATTAAAGAAGCATCTTCTTTGGAAGGGTTTATAACGGTTGCAAGTGACGCAGTGAAAACGGATAAACAATATCAAAACGTTATTCAAAATTTATTAGGACGCACTATTATTGCTGATACCATTGCACATGCCAATGCGATAGCGAAAGCAATACATTACAAAATACGAATTGTGACATTAGAAGGTGATGTCGTTAACCCAGGTGGATCTATGACTGGTGGGGGTACACAACAAAAGCAATCTATTTTAAGTCAAAAGCAAGACATTCAACGTCTTGAATCACAGTTAGAGACCTATACTACGCAAACTCAAGAACTTGAGACACGTTGCCAAAATTATAAGAAGCAACAAAATGAATTGAGCGATGCATATGTTAAGGTGCAACAGCAACACAATCATTTAAAACATGCGATTCATGATTTATCTTTAGAACAAGACCGTCATCAAGAAATTGAACAACGTCTTAAAGCAGAACATGAAGAATTTGAATTCGAAATGAATGATGGTTATCAAAGAGATAATAGTGAAGCTACACTTCAATCAAAACAAAATGAACACGCGGCGTTAGCTTCAAAACTTGAAGCACTCAACACTCAAATTCAAGCTTTATCCAACCAATCGAAAGAAGATAAGGAAAAACAATCGACGTTACAACAGACGCTGCATCAAAAGCAATCAGACTTAGCGGTGATTAAAGAGCGCTTAAAAGCCCAACTTGGAGAACAAAAAAGATTAGATCAAGAAAATGAAACAGTGACTGCACAACTACAAAAACTCCAAGAACAATATGAACTTATCAATTCTGAAGATGGTAACGACGATGCGACATTGTCAGCGTTAGAGGAAAAAATTAACGCTTTTCAAAATGAGAAGCAATCGTTAAATGAGCAACAAGATCAGTTACGTCAACATCGTTTAGAGACGGAACATTTAATTGAATCAAATGAAAAAGCGTTAGAAGATATTCATCAACAATTGTTAAATATTGAAAATCAATATCAAGATATTAAATCAGCACAATCAAGGTTAGACGTTTTGATTGATCATGCATTAACACACTTAGATGAAAAATATCATATGACGTTCCAATATGCAGAAACGCATTATGCATCTAAAGAGGAAGAGATTTCTGCATTGCGCCAAAAGGTAAAACTCACTCAAATGACGATAGACGAATTAGGACCGGTCAATTTAAATGCGATTGAACAATTTGAAGAAGTTAATGAACGGTATACGTTTTTATCTACGCAACAGAAAGATTTGAGAGAAGCCAAAACGACACTCGAACAGATTATTGCAGAAATGGATGCAGAAGTGACAGAACGTTTCAGTACAACATTTCATGCGGTTCAAAAACATTTTTCAGACGTGTTTAAAGCTTTATTTGGTGGCGGTGAAGCTACATTAAGTTTAACTGATGATGATTATTTAACTGCAGGGGTAGAAATAAAGGTACAACCACCTGGAAAAAAATTACAACATCTTTCATTATTAAGTGGTGGTGAACGTGCGTTAAGTGCAATCGCCTTACTTTTCGCAATTTTAAAGGTGAGATCTGCGCCATTTGTTATACTGGATGAAGTGGAAGCGGCATTAGATGAAGCCAATGTCGTACGTTATGCGCAATTTTTACGGGATTTATCACATGAAACGCAGTTTATTGTCATTACGCACCGTAAAGGAACGATGGAAAAGTGTGACCGACTATATGGTGTGACAATGCAAGAATTAGGTGTTTCAAGACTGGTAAGTGTCAATTTAAATACAATTGATGATGTCATGAAGGAGGAACAAAGCTAAATGAGCTTTTTTAAACGACTCAAAGACAAATTTAGTGGACAAGATATTGAAAAAGATTTTGGGAAAATGGATGATTTTGAATCCGAGCGTAAAAATGAAGGACACGAGGAAGTAGAATGGCGTGATGAGAATCAAGATTTCGAACGTCAAGTGGAAACGCGTCCGAGTCAAACTGAAAATACGCACATGCAAACACATCCTACGCAATCTGAAACTTCAAACCTAAATGAACCATCGCCCAAAAAGAAAAAGTTAAAAGCAAACGAAATTGATTGGAAAGATCAAAGTTGGGATGATGATTTCGAAGATGATGGACTGATGTCTATTGAGGAATTTGAAGAACTTGAAGCTCAAAAAATAGGAGCCAAGTTCCGTGATGGATTAGAGAAATCACGTGAAAATTTCCAAACGCAATTGAACAATTTAATTGCACATTATCGTACCGTAGATGAAGACTTTTTTGAGGCATTAGAAGAAATGCTTATTCAGGCAGACGTTGGTTTCAATACGGTAATGGAACTCGTTGATGAGTTGCGTATGGAAGCCAAACGTCGCAATGTGACAGAGACTGAAGATTTACGTGAAACAATCGTTGAAAAAATGGTAGAAATCTATCATCAAGAAGACGATAAATCTGAAGAAATGAATTTAGAAGATGAACGTTTAAATGTAATTTTAATGGTGGGCGTTAATGGTGTAGGGAAAACAACGACGATTGGTAAACTTGCACACCGTTACCAAGCACAAGGTAAAAAAGTCATGCTTGCTGCTGGCGATACATTCCGTGCTGGAGCTATTGAGCAACTTCAAGTATGGGGAGACCGTGTAGGCGTTGAAGTGATTCGTCAAAAAGAAGGATCTGATCCTGCAGCAGTCATGTATGATGCCATTAATGCGGCTAAAAATAAAGGTGTAGATATTTTAATTTGTGATACAGCAGGTCGTTTACAAAATAAACAAAACTTAATGAATGAGCTTCAGAAAGTGAAACGTGTGATAGGACGCTCGATTCCTGAAGCACCACATGAAGTTTTATTATGCTTAGATGCGACTACAGGTCAAAATGCCTTAGCGCAAGCCAAAGCGTTTAAAGAAGTCACAGACGTCACAGGTATCGTATTAACAAAACTAGACGGAACAGCTAAAGGTGGTATTGTGCTTGCGATTCGAAACGAGTTACACATTCCGGTAAAATATGTCGGTCTAGGTGAGAAGTTAGATGATTTACAACCATTCAACGCGGAAAGTTATGTATATGGCCTGTTTGCTGATATGATTGAAGAAAGTGTAACGACAGATGAAAATGGTGACGTAACGGATGAGCGACAATGATTTAATTAAAACAATTCGTATGAATTACTTATTTGATTTTTATCAATCCTTGCTAACTGAAAAACAGCGCAATTATTTACGCTTATTTTATTTAGAAGATTATGCATTAAGTGAAATCGCAGAAACGTTTGATGTGAGTCGTCAAGCCGTTTATGATAATATAAGAAGAACTGGCGACTTAGTAGAAGATTATGAAACGAAACTAGGGTTATATCGACGTTTCACACGCCGTCAAGAACTCTATCAATTAATGAAACAATCGCTTGAACAACCTGAAACATTAAAGCATTATATTAAAGAATTAGAAGACTTAGAATAAGGAGGGTCACTTTATGGCGTTTGAAGGGTTATCCGATCGACTGCAAGAGACGATGCAGAAAATAAAAGGTAAAGGTAAAGTGACAGAAGCGGACATCAAGTTAATGATGCGAGAAGTACGACTTGCATTACTTGAAGCCGATGTTAACTTCAAAGTAGTTAAAAACTTCGTCAATACTGTATCTGAACGTGCACTTGGTTCTGACGTAATGAAATCATTAACACCAGGACAACAAGTGATTAAAATCGTTCAAGAAGAATTGACAACATTAATGGGTGGCGATAATAGTCGTATTAATATGGCTAAAAAACCTCCAACTGTGATTATGATGGTTGGTTTACAAGGTGCAGGTAAAACAACAACTGCGGGTAAGCTTGCACTACTTATGCGTAAAAAATACAATAAAAAACCGTTACTTGTTGCGGGTGATATTTACCGTCCAGCTGCGATTAATCAATTACAAACGGTAGGTAAACAAATTGACATTCCAGTATATTCTGAAGGTGATCAAGTACCGCCACAACAAATTGTTGAAAATGCATTAAAGCATGCCAAAGAGGAACATCTTGATTTTGTCATTATCGATACTGCAGGTCGTTTACACATTGATGAAGCATTAATGAATGAGCTTCAAGAAGTGAAAGAAATTTCTAAACCTGACGAAATTATGTTAGTCGTTGATGCGATGACAGGTCAAGATGCTGTCAATGTCGCAGATTCTTTTGACAAACAGCTCGATGTCACAGGGGTGACACTTACAAAACTTGATGGGGATACACGTGGTGGGGCTGCACTTTCAATTCGTGCTGTCACACAAAAACCAATTAAGTTTGTAGGTATGAGTGAAAAAATGGATGGCTTAGAATTGTTCCATCCAGAACGTATGGCATCGCGTATTCTAGGTATGGGAGACGTATTAAGCCTGATTGAAAAAGCACAACAAGACGTTGATGAGTCAAAAGCAAAAGATTTAGAAAAGAAAATGCGCGATTCATCATTTACGTTGGAAGATTTCTTAGAACAACTAGATCAAGTGAAAAACTTAGGACCTTTAGATGATATTATGAAAATGATACCTGGCATGAATAAAATGAAAGGTATCAACAATTTAAAAATGAGCGATAAACAAATTGATCACATTAAAGCGATCATTCAATCCATGACACCTGCAGAGCGTGAAAATCCCGCGAAACTCAATATCTCACGCAAACGTCGTATCGCTGCAGGATCAGGGCGTTCATTACAAGAAGTCAACCGCTTATTGAAACAATTTAATGATATGAAAAAGATGATGAAACAATTTACTGGCGGTGCTAAAGGTAAAAAAGGTAAACAAAGTCAAATGCAAAATATGCTAAAAGGTATGAATTTGCCATTTTAGGATGTATAAGGAGTAGTGCTACGGAGAGAGGCCGTAGTGCTATTTCTTTTTATGTCGCTATACGTCGAAAACCATTTGGGCTCGATGAAAAGCATTATGATATCTATTGGCGTAACAAATTTTTTAATTGGTAAAGTATTTTCTCTTTACAAAGTCTCGAAAGCCTGTTATTATAATTTCTTGTAGATAACAAAACTATTGAAAATTTAAAGGAGCGTATTATAAATGGCAGTTAAAATTCGTTTAACACGTTTAGGTTCAAAAAGAAATCCATTCTACCGTATCGTAGTTGCAGATGCTCGTTCACCACGTGATGGTCGTATCATCGAGCAAATCGGTACTTACAACCCAGCAGCAGTGAATGCACCTGAGGTTACAATTAATGAAGAATTAGCACTTAAATGGTTAAAAGACGGTGCTAAACCAACTGATACAGTTCACAACATTCTTTCACGTGAAGGTATCTTAAAAACGTTTGACGAACAAAAGAAAGCAAAATAATTCTAAAGTTCATGAACGTAGGTGAGACGGCGAAATCAAATTGAAGTGTTTGATTTTACGTCTCACTTTTTTTATACATTATTTTGAATGAGGAGGCCCAATCGATGAAAGTAGAAGTGGGTAAAATCGTTAATACTCATGGCATCAAAGGGGAAGTCAAAATTCAATCTAATTCAGATTTTACAGATGTACGTTTTCAGCCAGGTGAAATGCTTGAAGTAAACGATAAAGGTCGAACGGTGTCACTCACTGTTAAAACACATCGTATGCATAAAGGATTGCATATGCTCACATTTGAAGGCTTTAATAATATTAATGATATAGAACATTTAAAAGGACAATCATTATATCAAGAGCGCGATCATGAAGAAATCGAATTAGCAGAACACGAATATTACTACTCAGACATTATTGGTTGCACAGTGTTTGATGGCGCGCGTCCAATAGGTCGTGTCACTGAAATTTTTGAAACGGGTGCCAATGATGTTTGGGTTGTAAAAGGTGATAAAGAACATTTAATTCCTTATATTGCTGATGTTGTAAAAGACATAGATATTGATTCTAAACGTATTGTCATTACACCAATGGAAGGATTGTTAAATGAATGAGAATTGATTATTTAACATTATTTCCGGAAATGTTTGAAGGCGTGTTAAATGCTTCAATTTTAAAGCGTGCACGTGAAAAACAAATATTACAAACACGTACCATAAATTTTAGGGATTATGCGAATAATAAACATAACCAAGTAGATGATTACCCATATGGCGGTGGTCAAGGGATGGTATTAAAACCTGAACCCATCTTTAATGCGATGCGTGATTTAGATACAACTGAGCATACACGTGTGATTTTGATGACGCCACAAGGCCGACGTTTTGATCAACAACAAGCAGAATCACTCGCAAAAGCCGACCACCTCGTATTTATCTGTGGGCATTACGAAGGATATGATGAACGTATTAGAGAGACACTTGTTACGGATGAGTTTTCAGTTGGCGACTTTGTCCTTACAGGTGGAGAATTACCTGCAATGGTAATGACAGACGCTATCGTTCGTCTCATACCAGAGGTGTTAGGAAATCAAGTGTCACATGAAGATGATTCATTCTCAAGTGGATTATTAGAATATCCACAATATACGCGTCCTAGAACATTTGAAGGCCATGATGTACCGGATGTATTACTTTCAGGCAATCATGCCCATATTGAAAAATGGCGTCGAGAACAGTCTTTAATACGAACATTAGAAAAGAGACCGGACTTACTCGAAAAATATCCATTAACGAAAGAAGATAAGAAAATTGTAGAATCACACAAAAGAACATTGAAAATGGAATAAAACTTTGCTACAATATTCTGAGTGTGAAATGCACAAAAATCACTATGATCCGCTGCTATATGATGTCAAGGCAAGAACATAGGTTGAAGGAGAGTATAAAAATGACAAACCACAAATTAATCGAAGCAGTAACGAAATCACAATTACGTGACGATATCCCAACATTCCGCGCTGGTGATACTTTACGTGTACACGTTCGTATCGTCGAAGGTACTCGTGAGCGTATCCAAGTATTCGAAGGTGTTGTAATTAAACGTCGCGGTGGCGGTATTTCTGAAACTTTCACAGTTCGTAAAATTTCATCTGGTGTAGGTGTTGAACGTACGTTCCCATTACACACACCAAAAATTGAAAAAATCGAATTGAAACGTCGTGGTAAAGTACGCCGTGCGAAACTTTACTACTTACGTAGCTTACGTGGTAAAGCAGCACGTATCCAAGAAATTCGCTAATACATGTTTAAAGCTTGAATGTACATCTATTAATGATGGATATTCAGGCTTTTTTATTTTGCCTTCAAATGTCATTACGACTAATGGATGATATTTAATTACGTCTTAATGTGTATGTGATCTAAATGGAAAGAGGATATACTATAAAAAATATACTATAAAGGGGGAAGGTTCATTTCATACGGAGATTTAAAATACAATAGTAAGAAATGAAACTATTTTATTTTAAATTTTGTAAGTTTACACTGAGTGAATAAATGCATACGTATAAATGACCGACAAATATGAAAGTAACTTCAATGGTCAGCAGTTTGATTTTTATTATTATAATGAGCAGTGTGGCATTGCGTTTTGAGCTAACGTATGTATTAGATCACGGCGTATTTAATTGGATGATGGCACATTTTGGGGAGCCACAAATGGTATTCAACCATGGTTTGTTTAATGATTATATGACGTTTGTTGCCACTTATGGTGATGTCCTTACATTTGTTATTTTAACGATAATCGGGGCAGTCATCTTAATGGTAAAAAAGTATTATTTATTCGCATTGTGGATGCTCGCCACTGTCGCAAGTGGTGGCATCATAGGATTTATATTAAAAGCGCTTTTACATCGACTACGTCCTTATGATCATTTATTAAATGATACAGGATTTTCATTTCCAAGTGGACATTCACTATCAAGTACATTATTTATCATGTTAATAGTTTTAGTGTTTATACCAAAAATCAGACAGCAGTTTTTACGATGGAGTTTGGTCGCAGTTGTGATGATATTATGGATGAGCATTCTTTTTTCAAGACTTTATTTCCATGCCCATTTTATTACAGACGTCATAGGTGGCGTTACATTTGGTTTATTCTGGGTGAACATGTCTCTAATGCTATACCAATTAAATAAACAACGATTTGATGTAAGCAAATATATCAAGAATGCCAAAGCATTTCACATCGTTTATCATTAAAACGTTTACAATAGTATAAGCACAATAAATACAAATGTATGCAGTTAAGTTTGGAACTTAACTGTGTTTTTTATGCGAATATATAGATAACTTAAATTACGCTTAAATAGTAAATTTATTAAAAAATGCCCTTATAACTTGTGTTACAATGTTCAAAGTTTGTGATTAATTTTATAAGGTAGGACAGAATTGAAAAAGTTTACAGTTTTAATATCTATTTTTATTTTACTTACACAGCTTTTACCAATGGAAAATGTGCATTAGCACAAGACTTAACCCAGTCCCTTGTCGATGACATTAAAGTCTCGAAACAAGATGGATTAACAGGAGAATTTAGGTATCGTGATAGAGCGAAAATTACCGTAAATTTTTCACAGAAAAATACACAAAAGATTCAATCTGGAGATACAATTTCCATAGAGTTACCTAAAGAACTAGTAGGTTTTCCTACAGATTTTGAATTAAAAGTTCTGATGGCCAAATTCCAGGGGATTGTATTGTTCAAAATGGAAAAATTATTTGACGTTTAGTGATGATGTTAAAAACTTAAATAATATTAAAGGTGATTTCTTCTTCGAGGCAGAAATTAATAAAGCGGAAGAAGGAAGTCATAATGTCAACTTAGTATTTGGAAATACTCATATTACAAAAAACATAGTTGTAAATAATTCTAATGGTGTAGTAGGTGTTTTTAATGAAATGTTTTATAAAACAGGACAAATCCTTACAACTGATGTTGACAATGTACAATGGGCCATTATATTCAATAATAAACAAGACTATTTTAGAGGAAATGATCCGGCTATTATAAAAGATACCCTGGGAGCCGGTATGGAATTAAGTAAAGATCAATTTCAATTTGCCGTTCGCCAGATAAATGAAGATAGACCTCGATTTTATACGAAAAGTGAATTTGAAACTGCAGGCTTTGGAGAAGCCACTATTGAAGGAAACAGCTTCCAAGTTAGAGCTAATAACCCTAATTATAATGAATTAGTTATATATTACTCAGCAAAAATCATTGATCAGAAAATGAAAGATTTTAAAAACCAATTGTCAGTTACATATATTAATAAAAACGGAGAATACATAACAGTAAATTCCAATTCTACAGTTTTAAATATTAATGCTGGTGGAAAAGCAGAAGGCGATTTAGCTAAATATAAAGGGTAAAGTAACCATTGCGAAAACTGGTAAAGATGAGAGCAATGGTACAAGCACGCCATTACCGGGTACAGAATATGAACTTATAAATCTAGAAGGAAAAGTTGTAGCTAAAGGAGCCACTAATGCTCAAGGTGAACTTGTATTTGAAAATATTACAGGTGGTACGCATACGTTAAAAGAAACAAAAATACCTGATGGATATGCGATTGATCAGGCAAATTTTCCTAATCAAATTGTACTAGATTTTGAAAAAAATAAAGAAATTAAAATAGACGTCACAAATATTAAACAACCACCTCTGGAAGACCCTCAACCAGAGGAGCCGACAACACCGGAAGAACCAGCAACACCAGAAGCACCTATCACACCAAGTGAACCTTCTGTGCCAGTGAATCCTTTATTACCGGAACAACCGCAACCAGTTTATCCAAATGGTTCAAGTCAACCAACTCAAAACGCACAACCCAACCAAAGCAATGCGTTACCTAATACTGGTAAAGTTATGCAAAATCATCCATTTGCTTCAACGATGATTATTTTAAGTTTAATTGGTTTAGGTCTCGTACTTATTACATTTAATAGAAGAAAAAAATAATTTCTTCCATAAAAGACGTATCGTGTTTAAGTTCTAAATGAGAAAACCCCTTTAACGTAGGTAAACCTACGCTGAAGGGGTTTATTGTATAATGCACATCATTTATTTACATAGCTTACTTTTAATTAACCATCGTCTATATAAATATGCACCAAAAATACCGATAATCGTTAAAATAAGTAATACTGGCCAATACGGAATTGCATAGTGCACTGTAAGTTTATGTTCTCCTTTATGAACCGGAACGATTGATTGTATGCCGTTTCCTTGGGTGATGGCTCTTTTTTCACCATTTACTTTCGCGTATAAACCTTCTCTATAAGGAATCGGTAACACGAGGTAACTGTCTTTTTTAGGTGACATTGTCACATCTAAGCGATCTCGGTGTCTAGTCACTTGAACGGGATCGACGGCATGTTGAGCATTTCGTAAGGTTTGATAATTCTCACCATAGATGCCGTTGACTTGAAAACGATATGTGCCTTTTTTTAGTTTAATGTGTATTGCATCTTTAACTGGAACTCGTACAGTAACAGGGGTTACAAAACGTCGGTACTGGTAATCTAGATTAGATCGTCTTTGATGAAAATCATTTACATCTAAATAATGTGGTTGATTCGGTTGAAGTAGTTCAACATCTAATTCTATATAATAATCTTTAAATTGTTTTTGTACGGATTCTGGCAACTTAATCGTGACACCACCATCAGTTTCTTTGACATTTAATTGATTGCCTAAAATTTTCGCATCGCGTTCAGTAATCGTAGCTTGCGAAATTAAGTTTGGATTCGTTTTTAAATGTGAATTGGCATTGTGTTGATTACTAACGACCCCTAATAACATTGCATGTTCACGGTCAATAGGTGATTTAAGTGATTTAGGGTCATAGATACGTGACGTTAAATGGGCTGCAGGATAATGAACAGTATTACGCGCATGTTCCCATGTTGTAGCGCCATCTTTTATCGTGTCTTCTACTTTCAAACCGTATGGTAAATTTTGATCTGGCGCTTTTTTAATACGGTCAGTGACACCCCATAGTGCATATAAATTTGCACGATTACCTAACATTCTATAGGTGCTATTACTATCGTATTCCATGTTGATTTGCATCGTTTTATCATAATATTCGAGGATGTTACCATCAAAAATACTTGAATATAAGGAAACACCATTAAATTTATAAATCATCCCAGCATTAACGGCATAACTGTCCATATAATCAATACGGTCTAAATCTTGTTGATATGATGTAATTTGATTTATTTTCTGTTGAAGCGGTTGACTATGGTATTTAGGTGCATCAATATCCTTCATCGTGGATTGATATTTTGCGATATTGTTCGTATGGTAATTCATTAATAAAACAAATTGCTGTAATACAAAGAGTGAAATGACAACAGTCATTAACCATCTGGAATGTGAGTGTGCACGCCATGACATGTATCCTAAAAGGATTAATATCAATACGCCAACAATCATCCACCACATGGCGCCACGTGAAAATAATACTGTGAAAATTGCTAAGATCACTAAAGGTGATAAAGCTTTCACATAATCTTTTAACGTTAATTCAGAAAAATGTTTCAACCAGAGTGCAATCAAACCACTTGTAGTAAGTGCTAATAAATAGACCCAACGTCGTTGTGGAGCTGAAAAGCCATTGAAAAAACTATCGAAGTAGAGCGATAGCGATCCTATGAGAATACACCATGTTAAAATTGCGAACATTTTAAAATAATAATGTCGATACAGTTTAAATGAGCATAATGCAACAATGACAATAAAAGTTAACGTTATGTAAAATCCGTTGGTAAATATATGGTATTTTTGAGAAAAGTCAATAATGGGTGAAATGAAAATTTGATTTAATGTACGGTCATTATTGATAAAAGAGCGTACTCCAGAAACGAACCCGAATGAAGCGATACAAAAACTAAACATGGTGGCCGGAATTAATAAATATAATTTCTGCCAACGTGAAACGATATCCTCAGGATGTTTAAATATAATTCGGTAAGCTAAATAAGCAGTTAAAGCAATGGTTTCATAATAACTAAAATAAAAATTTGAGTACAACGTTAAACTAATGGCAAGGATAAATACACCAATTTTTCGTTGTTTAAAAAAGCGCTCGATGCCCCAAATCGACAACGGTAAGAAAATTAAAATGTCACCGAAAAACGACCAAGTAAAATTAAAATAATATAATACCGATGATGCACTATATAAAAATGCGCCTATAAAGCGATATTTTCCTTTTAAATGAAATTCACGAAACATGCCATATGTGACGAAGAATGTGATCATACATTTAAAGAAACCGGTGAAAATTTGATTTGCGGGCCAAAATGAGATTTCAGATGGATTTAAATGAAATAGCCATTGGCCAATCGCAATCATTATAAAATTGAGGTACATAACTACGGATGTGGAATAGTAATAGGCTAAGTCCATGTAGTAATCTCCACCGAGACCCATTGAAACATCGTATAGAGATGAAAAATGGGTAAAGCGATCATATAGAAATCGTTGGAAAGGCATCATCTGTTTAAAGCCGTCCCCATTACCACTATATATAATCCCATCTACGATAAAGCGATAAATGACAGGGACATATACGACAGCTGCCACACCTAAAGCCATTAAAAAGATTTTAAAACATTTGATCAACTTGTTTTTAAGAGATGCTTTCAATCTGCCTCACTCTTTCGTTTAATATTCTTCTTATAACTGTATTTTGAAAACCAAAATGCGATTAAAATTGAAAGAACTGAAATGATAATCATCGTATAGAAATATGGGGGACGATATGTGATTTCAACGTTTTTCGCATGTTGTTTAACTGGAATCCCTGTCATAAAGTAATTTACTTTTTCAGGTTTTACAGATTGCCCATCTACAGTAGCGCGCATACCATGTCGATAAGGTATATTTATCACCATCATACCTTTATTGTGATTTTTTAAACCTATATTTATCGTAGATCGTGATTCATGATACGTATAGTTTTTTTCTTTAGATGCTTGATGTAACGTTTGATAGTCTTCACCGTATAAACCTAATAGTTTAAATGCATACTTTCCTTTCGGAGACAAACGTATATGGATTTTTCCGTTTTGATCAGGCTGTGTACGATAAAGTAAATCGTATTGTCCAGTACGGTATTTTGAGGCATTAAATAATCGGTTATTATGATATCCATTAATATCGATCACATGATTACTATCAGGCAGACCTCGTTTTACGTGTATGACCAGGTAAAAATCTTTATATTTTGATCGTAATGCTTTCGGTAGCGTTAATGTCGCCCCGCCATACCCTTGATTGACATTAATGTGTGTTTGATCGACACTTTGAGCATTTTGATACTGCAATGTCGTTTGTTTTAATAAGTTAGGTGCAGGCGCAGGATAGGGCTGTCCTTGCCCCTCTAAAACAACACCATCTATCATCGCATGTTCACGATCTATTGCTGTATTTAATTGATTCGCATCATAATACGTATCGGTCACTTTGACAGCTGGAAGGACGTTTTGGTTTTCATAAATTCGGTACTGACCAGAAGTGTCAACTTGTTTAAAATATTGAGGTAAATTTCCTTGATAATCTTTTAACATTTGATAACGGATAGACATTAAACTTGCGATATTGGCACGGCCGCCAGTCGATTGATAGCGACTGACTGACTCTTCTTTAATATTTATCATTAATGCATTGTAATATAAATCGATAAGTTGTTGATCAAAAATACTTGAGTACAAACTCAATCCTTTAAAATGTTGATACATCGGTGTATTGTCTTGTTCATTCACCCGCCAATCTATGCGTTCTTCTGGCGCTTTTTGACGTGTCATTTTATTCACTAACGCTTGTTGGAGTGGTGTATGATAGAGACTTGCATTGACATAAAATGTATTAGCACGTTTTAAATGGTCCGAATGAAAGATTTGAAAATGCGTGAATACACTTGACACAAGTATGGATAAAATAATGATGCTTGATCCATAAACCAAGCGCATTGGATGACGATAATGTTGTTGTTTTATATATAATGTGATGCCACCGATAAACCACACGATGATGAGCCAAGGTATCCATATAACAAATTTTTCATACATTATCGCACTAATGATAACTAAGCTTAACACGAAAGAAGATGTCCACAGATATGTACGTAAATGTATTTTAAAAAAATGCTGCACGTAACATGCGATTAAACCACTCGTTGAAAACGCCAATAAATAATGCCAACGTTTTTGAGGCGCTGAAAAACCATTAAATATACTGTCAACATATGGAATGTACGCTGAGGTAATCGTTAAGATACTCAGTATAGCAAACAATTTAAAATACATATTTCGATACAACTTAAAGGTGAGTAGTGCTTGAATACTTATGATTAATATGACAATAAGATAGTTATCATAAATAATGTTTGTATTTTGATTAAACTTTTCAATGAAAGGAATCGTTGTATCAAATGGAACGCGTTCATTATTTAAAAAGCTACGTGCGCCATGGAAGAAAAAAAGCAAGCTTGAACCTAAACCTAAAATGGCACCAATGGATAATGTGAAAATGGTTTGCTTTCTTGACATTAAATCATCTGGATGACGAATGTATAAGCGTAAAATAAAGTAGAGTAACCCCATTAATAATTGATAATACGCAAAGTAAAAATTATTGATGAATGAGAGGGTGACAATTAGGATAAATAGACCGACTTTACCTGTTTTGAAATATCTTTCTATACTAGCCCACAAAAGTGGTAATAAAATAAATACATCACTAAAAAATGGCCAATATACTGTAAATCTAAAGTATATGGGTGAAAACGCAAAGCCAGTAGCAAATACCCATTTAGATATGGCATTCAGCTTTAAATATGAAGCATAATAATAAGTGGCTGCAAGAATAAGTGCACATTTTATAATGGATATAACAATCGCATTTTGGAACCAAAACATGAGATGATTGGGTTCAACGAGATGCATGATATGTAAGAGTTTCACGATGATCACATTGATAATAAATAAAATGTTAGTCGTGAAGTAATATGATAAATCTGTAAAAAAATCACCGCCGAGACCAAAGTCTGTCGCATAGAAAAAAGTTCCTGACGACCACTTTTGATAAATATACATTTGAATAGGAACCATTTGTTCTATGCCGTCGTTGGGACCCGTAAATAAAATACCGTCTTTAAAAAACTTATATAAGATATAACTATGTGCGACAATCGATAGTAGTAAAAATGAAAGAAAGTATAATAAACGGTGTTTTATTTTATACATGTGATTACCTCTCAATAATTAATCTTTTAATATATACCTTGATAAGATAAATGTAATCGGAATTGTAATAATTAAACCGACGAAAGGTGCAATAAATTCTTTGAAATGAAAATAATGTACAAAAATAAAAATGAATAAAGTTTGTGTGCCCATATTGACGACTTGTGTTAATGGGAAAGCTAAAAACTTTTTCAATGTAGGTTGAACTTTATATACAAAATAACAATTGAGGTAGTAAGAGATAATGAATGAAACAACAAAGCCAATGATGTGACTGATTAAATAGTGAACATGAAAAAGGGATAATAATAGTAAATATATCGCATAATAATTGACAGTATTAATCCCACCGACAATCACAAATCGGATGAGTTCATACATTCTTTCGGTTTTAAACAAATTTATTCCTACTTTCATACGATTCTAGAGATGTGTCAATTAGGATAGCCTTTGACGTTAAAAACAATTATACTAAGGGTTGTAGAAAAAGTATTTAACGAATGATGACACATATTTTATATAGTTAAAAACTAAGATAAATATAACATAAATCATATTTTAGTGTGTAAATGATTCGAGTTAAAGATAGATGAAAGTGAGTGAAACGTGTTGGTAATTCAATGGTACCCGGGCCATATGGCTAAAGCAAAACGAGAAGTAACAGAACAATTAAAAAAAGTTGATGTTGTGTTTGAGCTTGTTGATGCACGTATTCCATATAGTTCACGTAATCCAATGATTGATGAGGTCATTCAACAAAAACCACGTGTGGTGATTTTAAATAAAAAGGATATGGCGAATTTAAACGAACTAACAAAATGGGAAACTTTTTTTAAGGATAAAGGCGCGATACCTGTTATGGTGGATGCAAAACATGGCAAAGGTTTAAAACAAGTCGAAGCGGCTGCAATAACAGCAACGAAAGAAAAAATGGATCGAGAGAAAGCTAAAGGTTTAAAGCCTCGTGCAATCCGTGCGATGATAGTTGGTATTCCTAATGTAGGTAAATCGACGTTGATAAACAAATTGGCGCATCGTGCGATTGCGCAAACGGGTAATAAACCTGGTGTTACAAAGCAACAACAATGGATTAAAGTGGGTAAATCCCTTCAATTGTTAGATACTCCTGGGATTTTATGGCCTAAATTTGAAGATCAAATTGTCGGGAAAAAATTGAGTTTAACAGGGGCAATTAAAGATAGTATTGTTCATTTGGATGATGTGGCTATTTATGGTTTGGAATTTTTAATTGAACATGACTACGAAAATTTAAAAAACCATTATAAAGTCGATGTAGAAAAAACGGCAGAAAATATTGAATGGTTTGATGCAATTGGCCGTAAACGCGGTTTACTACGTCGCGGCAGTGAAATTGACTATGAAGCGGTCATCGAATTAATCGTATATGATATACGTAACGCTAAAATTGGAACATATTGTTTTGATTTATATGATCAATTTAAAACAAGTGCTGATCAACATGACAGTTAAAACGATTAAGGATATTGAAAAAGAGTTGCTTGAAATCATGTCTTTAGAGGAATTAGAAAGGCATCCAAGTTATCATGATTCTCGAAAAGGCGTGCAAAAAGCATTTACGCGCCAACGTAAATATATTCAAAAGCAACTACAGATGCAACAAGATTATGAAGCAATGTGTAAATATGAAAACGAGATATTAACGAATCATCCACATGCAATAATTTGTGGTATCGATGAAGTAGGGCGGGGCCCTCTAGCTGGCCCTGTGATCGCAAGTGCTGTGGTTTTAGAGCACAATCATAATTATATTGGTATCAACGACTCGAAAAAATTAAATAAATTGACGCGTGATGATTTGAATCTCAAATTACAGTCAAATGTGACATCTTGGGCGATTGGTTCTGCTTCACCAGAAGAAATTGATAAATTAAATATTTATGAAGCTACAAAGTTAGCAATGTATCGTGCAATTCAAAATTTAGATGTCGAACCAACACATTATTTAATCGATGCGATGCATTTGGAAGACGTGACCGAACCGCAAACGTCTATTATTAAAGGTGATGCCAAAAGTGTATCCATTGCCGCTGCGAGTATTATCGCTAAAGTATATCGGGATAACTTAATGGAAGATTATCACGACCAGTATCCACATTATGATTTTCACAATAATGCAGGATATGGGACAAAGAAACATCTTGAAGGCTTGAAATACTATGGGGTTACACCGATACATCGTAAGACGTTTGAGCCGATTAAATCGCTATTGAGCTAAAGTAGAAAAATTAAAATATTTGGAAATTTAAGTTGATTTGTTTTAATATGTAAATATGTCCAAAAAGAAAGGAATTAAACATACTTATGGATGAAACATTACAAAAACTTTATACAGTATTAGTCCACTTTGAAGAAACTGATACTGAAATTACTGAAGACGAAAACAAATTAAGAAAAATTAAAGATGAGATTGAAACGAATTTAAATGTTTCTATAGAGAAAGAATCACAATCAGACTTAATTCGTATTTTGAAGGAACATCAGTTTGTTGTTGAATCAACTGAGGATGAACAGAAAATTGTAAGTGTGCCTATGGATGAAGACACACAAATTACTTTCCAAGCTGATAAATAAGAAGGCGTTGTATCACTCGCATACGTGTTTAACATGTATGCGAGTTTTTATGTTAAGCACATCGATATCGTGAGAGGTCTATTTTTACAATAATGAACAAGGTGTTAAGTGATTGAAAGATAGGTAAAAACAAGCGTCTATCTGTTTACAATAGCGCTTACATTTTCTATAATTGAAAATGAACTTAACCTTAAGAAACAGGAGGATGGAGTATGAATATCCATGAGTATCAAGGAAAAGAAATTTTTCGCTCAATGGGCGTAGCAGTACCAGAGGGGCGCGTGGCTTTCTCAGCGAAAGAAGCTGCGGAAAAAGCGAAAGAATTAGACAGTGATGTATATGTAGTGAAAGCGCAAATCCACGCAGGTGGACGTGGTAAAGCAGGCGGTGTTAAAATTGCCAAATCTTTATCAGAAGTTGAAACATATGCGAATGAGTTACTTGGCAAAGTGTTAGTTACACACCAAACTGGGCCTGAAGGTAAAGAAGTGAAACGTCTTTACATTGAAGAAGGCGCAAATATTCAAAAAGAATATTATGTTGGCTTTGTCATTGATCGTGCGACAGATAGAGTGACATTAATGGCATCTGAAGAAGGCGGAACTGAAATTGAAGAAGTTGCAGCATCAAACCCTGAGAAAATCTTCAAAGAAACCATTGATCCGGTTGTAGGTTTAGCGCCATATCAAGCACGTCGCATTGCCTTTAACATTAATATTCCTAAAGAATCAGTCAATAAAGCTGTTAAATTCTTAATTTCTTTATACAATGTGTTCATCGAGAAAGATTGTTCTATCGTAGAAATCAACCCGCTTGTTTTAACAGGTGAAGGTGATGTTTTAGCGCTGGATTCTAAAATTAACTTTGATGACAATGCACTATTCCGTCATAAAGATATTTTAGAATTACGCGACTTAGACGAAGAAGATCCTAAAGAAATCGAAGCTTCTAAATATGATTTATCATATATTGCACTAGACGGTAACATTGGTTGTATGGTCAATGGTGCAGGTTTAGCTATGGCGACAATGGATACGATTAATCATTTTAATGGTACCCCAGCTAACTTCCTTGACGTAGGGGGCGGCGCTACAAAAGAAAAAGTAACGGAAGCATTTAAAATCATCTTAGGTGATAGCAATGTGAAAGGTATTTTTGTAAATATTTTCGGTGGTATTATGCGTTGTGATGTCATCGCTGAAGGTATTGTAGCCGCAGTTAAAGAAGTTGATTTAACATTACCATTAGTTGTACGTCTTGAAGGTACAAATGTTGAGATTGGTAAGCAAATTTTAAAAGATTCAGGTTTAGCAATTGAACCAGCTACAACGATGGCTGAAGGTGCTCAAAAAATTGTTAAGCTTGTAAACGAAGCGTAAGGAAAGGATGGGACAACGAAAATGAGTGTATTTGTTGATAAAAATACAAAAGTAATCGTACAAGGTATTACAGGGTCTACAGCCCTTTTCCATACTAAACAAATGTTAGAATATGGTACACAAATCGTAGCAGGTGTGACACCTGGTAAAGGTGGTCAAGTTGTAGAAGGTGTACCTGTATACAACACAGTAGAAGAAGCGAAAAAAGAAACGGGTGCGAACGTATCAGTGATTTACGTACCTGCACCATTTGCTGCAGATGCCATTTTAGAATGTGCGGATGCAGAATTAGACTTAGCGATTTGTATTACAGAACACATTCCTGTTATTGATATGGTTAAAGTGAAACGTTATTTAGAAGGTAAAAAGACACGTTTAATTGGTCCAAACTGTCCAGGAGTCATCACTTCTGATGAAACAAAAATCGGTATTATGCCAGGATATATCCATAAAAAAGGTCATGTAGGCGTAGTATCTCGTTCTGGTACATTAACGTATGAAGCAGTGCATCAATTAACTGAAGAAGGCATTGGTCAATCAACAGCTGTAGGTATTGGTGGCGACCCTGTAAATGGTACGAACTTTATTGACGTTTTAAAAGCATTCAATGAAGACGATGATACACATGCAGTGGTAATGATTGGTGAAATTGGTGGTACAGCTGAAGAAGAAGCAGCAGAATGGATTAAAGCCAATATGAAAAAACCAGTTGTAGGCTTTATTGGTGGTCAAACAGCACCTCCAGGAAAACGTATGGGTCATGCTGGCGCAATTATTTCTGGTGGTAAAGGTACTGCGGATGAAAAAATCAAAACGCTTAACGCATGTGGTGTTAAGACTGCAGATACACCTTCTGAAATCGGTTCTACATTAATTCAAGCTGCCAAAGATGCAGGCATTTATGAACAATTATTAACGGTAAAAAAATAAGTGTAGAAATATTTAAGGATGGAGCCAAATAGGTTCCATCCTTTTTGTATATTTAGCGCTTTGTTAGAATGATGAATATATTTTTTAAGCCATATCCCTAATCGAACTAATAAATGACTCTATAATCAATTCGGAATTCTAATTTTAATCCTTTTTTTAGACACATTATAGAACATATGAATACGATACAATTGTTTTGAGGTGACACAATTGTGCTATTAGAAAATTTAATTAAATTGCGTTATGCAGGTTTTACGACACAGCAACTTTATCGCATTTTTAAGCGACCTATTGACGTTTTGTCATCAGACATCACACCTATTTTGCATCAATATATTACGAACCAAAGTCCTTCTTCGTTACGATTAAAACTCCAAACATTTCATACATTAAGTGCTTCTAATATTTTACAACAACTCCGTCACGATAACATTTTTCCAATCACTCTATTAGATGAGCAATTCCCAACCCTTTTAAAAGAAATTTACCAACCGCCACTTTTATTATTTTGTAAAGGCGACCTCTCATACGTTACCGCTTCAAAGTACAAACTCGGCATAGTGGGTGCACGTGACTGTACGCTTTATAGCGAAAAAGCTGTCAATTATCTTCTTCAAGAGATGAAACATGCGCCTTTAATCATTGTATCTGGTCTTGCGAAAGGAACAGATGCACTTGCGCATGATTACGCGCTCAAATATTCATTACCTACAATAGGTGTGTTAGGGTTTGGGCATCATTATCATTATCCTTCAGTAACAAAATCACTTCGACACACAATTGAAATGAACGGACGAGGATTAACTATCAGTGAATATCATCCCATGACGCCACCCGCAAAATTCCGTTTTCCTGAACGTAATCGTATCATCAGTGGTCTGAGCCATGGCGTTCTAGTTACAGAAGCAAAAGAGAAAAGTGGTGCACTTATCACGTTAGATCAAGCATTAGAACATAATCGAAATGTGTATGTACTCCCTGGATATATGTTTAATAAACACACAAAAGGTAATATGATGCGTATTAAGGAAGGTGCTGAAATTGTACTTTCAGCAGCAGATATTTTGAAAGATTTGAATACGTCAATTCAGTGAACTTGATCATAATTAAATACAAAAGATTGACAAATATAAAATTTACAGTTTATCATTTATCTTTGTAAACAGAAATCGCAAGGGGGGAACTGCTTTGGCAGATAATCTTGTCATCGTTGAATCGCCTGCAAAAGCTAAAACGATAGAAAAATATTTAGGAAAAAAATACAAAGTTGTTGCATCGATGGGGCATGTGCGTGATTTGCCTCGAAGTCAAATGGGTGTCGATGTTGACGATAACTATGAACCTAAATATATTACCATCCGCGGTAAAGGGCCGGTCGTTAAAGATTTAAAAAGATATGCTAAAAAGGCGAAAAAAGTTTTTCTAGCAAGTGACCCCGATCGTGAAGGTGAAGCGATTGCATGGCATTTAGCTCATATTTTAGAATTAGAAGACAGTAAAGAAAACCGTGTCGTATTTAATGAAATCACTAAAGATGCGGTAAAAGAAAGCTTTAAAAATCCAAGAGGCATTGAAATGGAACTCGTCGATGCGCAACAAGCACGACGTGTATTAGATAGACTCGTAGGTTATAATATCTCTCCAGTATTATGGAAGAAAGTAAAAAAAGGACTTTCAGCTGGACGTGTTCAATCTGTTGCACTTAGATTAGTTATTGATCGAGAAAATGAAATTCGCAATTTTAAACCTGAAGAGTATTGGTCGATTGAAGGTGAGTTTAGACATAAGAAATCTAAATTCACGGCCAAGTTTCTTCATTATAAAGGGAAGCCATTTAAACTTTCGACTAAAGAAGATGTTGATACGATTACGAAAGCGCTAAATGGTAATGAATTTGACATCACTAATGTGACTAAAAAAGAAAAAATAAGAAAACCGGCGAATCCGTTTACAACTTCTACGTTGCAACAAGAAGCAGCACGTAAATTGAATTTTAAGGCACGTAAAACGATGATGGTGGCGCAACAATTATATGAAGGTATTGATTTAAAACGTAAAGGTACGATTGGTTTAATTACGTATATGCGTACAGATTCAACTCGTATTTCTAAAGATGCGCAAGCTGAAGCTAAAACTTTTATTCAATCAGAATATGGCGACGCTTATTTAACGAAGTCTGTATCTAAGGGTAAACAAGGCGATCAAGACGCGCATGAAGCAATCCGTCCTACAAGTACAATGCGTACACCGAACGAAATGAAACCATTTCTTACTCGAGATCAATACCGTTTGTATAAATTGATTTGGGAACGCTTTGTAGCGAGTCAAATGGCTCCAGCAATTCTTGATACGGTAGCTGTAGATTTAACACAAAATGACGTGAAATTTAGAGCGAACGGGCAAACAATAAAATTTAAAGGGTTTATGACACTTTATGTTGAAACGCAAGATGATAAAGAAAAAGAAAAGGAAAATCGTTTGCCTGAACTCAAAGTAGGAGATCAAGCACTCGCAACTAAAATTGATCCAGCTCAGCATTTTACGCAACCACCACCAAGATATACTGAAGCACGTCTCGTTAAAACTTTAGAAGAACTTAAAATTGGTCGACCATCGACGTATGCACCTACCATTGATACAATTCAAAAACGTAATTATGTTAAAAGTGAAAATAAGCGTTTTGTACCAACAGAATTAGGAGAAATCGTTCACGAGCAAGTAAAAGACTATTTCCCAGAGATTATTGATGTTGATTTCACAGTGAATATGGAAACATTGTTGGATAAAATTGCCGATGGTGATATCGCATGGAAAAAAGTAGTAAGCGATTTTTACAACAGCTTTAAACAAGATGTCGCACGTGCAGAATCAGAAATGGAAAAAATCGAAATCAAAGATGAACCTGCGGGTGAAGACTGTGAAAAATGTGGCAGTCCAATGGTAATTAAAATGGGACGTTATGGTAAATTTATGGCGTGTTCGAATTTCCCTGACTGTCGTAATACAAAAGCAATTGTAAAACCTATTGGTGTCACTTGTCCTAAATGTAAGAAAGGTGACGTTGTAGAGCGTAAATCTAAGAAAAACCGCGTGTTTTATGGTTGTAGTGGTTATCCTGAATGTGATTTCGTCACGTGGGATAAACCTGTAGGACGTGATTGTCCTAAATGTAATCATTATTTAGTTGAGTCTAAAAAAGGACGTACTTCACAAGTTGTATGTTCTAATTGCGATTATAAAGAGAAAGTTCAAAAATAAGGAGGAAATCGTATGACGACAGTTAATGTCATCGGTGCAGGATTAGCTGGTTCAGAAGCTGCTTTTCAATTAGCTGAACGAGGCATTCAAGTGAATTTATATGAAATGCGCCCTGTTAAACAAACACCAGCGCATCACACAGATAAATTTGCAGAACTTGTATGTTCAAATTCTTTGAGAGGGAATGCTTTAACGAATGCAGTAGGTGTATTAAAGGAAGAAATGCGACGTTTAAATTCGTTAATTATTGCGGCTGCAGATAATGCGCGTGTACCTGCTGGAGGTGCGTTAGCAGTTGATCGTCACGATTTTGCAGGATATGTTACTGAGACGTTGAAGCAACATCCTAATGTCACAGTAAAAAATGAAGAAATTACTTCTATTCCAGATGGTCCTACAATTATTGCAACCGGTCCTTTAACGACCGAACCACTTGCAAAAGAAATTGTTGCGTTAACTGGAGAAGATCAATTGTATTTTTACGATGCTGCAGCACCGATTATTGAAAAAGATTCTATCGACATGGATAAAGTCTACTTAAAATCAAGATATGATAAAGGTGAAGCGGCCTATTTAAATTGTCCAATGACGGAAGAAGAGTTCAATCGCTTTTATGAAGCAGCATTAGCTGCAGAAGTTGCACCTAGTAAAGACTTCGAGAAAGAAAAATATTTTGAAGGTTGCATGCCTTTTGAAGTCATGGCAAGTAGAGGACCAAAAACATTATTATTTGGCCCTATGAAACCAGTGGGCCTAGAAGATCCTAAAACAGGGAAACGCCCTTATGCAGTTGTTCAATTAAGACAAGATGATGCGGCGGGTACGTTGTATAATATTGTAGGCTTCCAGACACGACTTAAATGGGGTGCGCAAAAAGAAGTGATTCAATTGATACCTGGCCTAGAAAATGTCGATATTGTTCGTTATGGTGTGATGCATCGTAATACGTTCATTAATTCTCCAGAAGTGTTGACAGATACGTATGAATTTAAAAATAGACGAAATTTATTTTTTGCTGGACAAATGACAGGTGTTGAAGGCTATGTTGAAAGTGCAGCTAGTGGCATGGTTGCAGGGATCAACTTAGCGCATCGTCTTCTTGATAAAGGGGATGTCACATTCCCTAGAGAAACAATGATTGGTAGTATGGCGTATTATATTTCTCATGCTAGTAACAACAAAAATTTTCAGCCAATGAATGCTAACTTTGGATTAGTACCGGCGCTTGATACACGCATAAAAGATAAAAAAGAACGCTATGAAACATTAGCAAATCGCGCCTTATCGTATTTGGATAACTTTAAACATACGTTATAAAAACAAAATAATAAATTGGCAAAATAAGCAAAATTTAGATAACTACGACAATTTAATGTTTTATTTATGCAGTTCCCCTTGTCATTATGCTACAATGCTAATGATGGAGGGGTTTTTACTTTGGAACATATCCAGTATCAGTTTTTATATATGTTAAAGCGCGAACGATTTTTTTCTGAACACACGCTTAAAGCTTATGAGGATGATTTAAAACAATTTAATCAGTTTTTACAGCAAGAAGGACTTTCATTACGTGAATTTGAGTATCGTGATGCACGAAATTATCTTGCAATGTTATACAATCAAGGGTTACAGCGCACAACTGTTTCAAGGAAAATTTCAACGTTACGTACATTTTATAATTTTTGGTTAGCACAAGATGCCACAATAACAAATCCATTTGTGCAACTTGTACATCCAAAAAAAGAGACGTACTTACCTTCATTTTTTTACACAGAAGAAATGGAAGCTTTATTTAAAACTGTTGAGGAAGATCCGAAAAAAGGGAGACGTGATCGCGTCATTCTCGAGCTTTTATATGCCACGGGAATACGTGTTTCTGAATTAGTTGATTTAAATATTTCTGATGTTGATGTATCGATGTGTGTATTGAAAGTAATGGGGAAAGGAAGCAAAGAGCGCATAGTTCCTTTCGGTGAGTTTTGTAGACAAAGTATTGAAGACTACCTTGAGCACTTTCAACCTGTTCAAGGTCAAACTCATGGTAAATTAATTGTGAATTTAAAAGGAGAACCGATTACTGCAAGAGGCATCAGGTTTATATTGAATGAAATCGTCAAAAAAACGGCCGGAGTATCGTCAATACATCCACATAAGTTGAGGCATACCTTTGCGACGCATATGCTTGATGCTGGCGCAGATTTAAGAACGGTTCAAAGTTTATTGGGACACGTTAATTTATCAACAACGAGCCGTTATACACATGTATCCAATCAACGTTTGAGAAATGTTTATTTAAATGCACATCCACGTGCTAAAAAAGGAGAGTAGTTTATGAGTTCTTCAATTCATGCGACAACAATTTACGCTGTAAGACATAATGGCAATGCAGCAATGGCGGGTGATGGTCAAGTAACACTTGGTGAACAAGTGATTATGAAACAGACCGCGAAAAAAGTTAGACGTTTATATCAAGGTCGTGTTATTGCTGGTTTTGCAGGAAGTGTTGCAGATGCATTCACATTGTTTGAAAAGTTTGAAGGTAAACTGCAACAATATAGTGGGAACTTAGAACGTGCAGCAGTAGAACTTGCAAAAGAATGGCGTGGGGATAAACAACTACGTCAGTTAGAAGCGATGTTAATAGTCATGGACAAAGATTCCATCTTAGTTGTTAGCGGAACTGGTGAGGTTATTGCACCAGACGATGATTTGATAGCTATTGGTTCCGGCGGAAATTATGCCTTGAGCGCAGGACGTGCTTTAAAACGCCATGCAACACATTTATCAGCTCGTGAAATGGCATACGAGAGTCTTAAAGTAGCTGCTGATATTTGCGTATTTACAAACGATCACATTACAGTGGAAGAATTATAACGGAGGTTCAAACCATATGGATCAAAATGCCATTAAATATACCCCTAAAGAAATTGTAGCAAAATTAAATGAGTATATTATTGGACAAGATGAAGCGAAAAAGAAAGTAGCGATTGCGCTTAGAAACCGTTATCGTAGAAGTCTCTTAGAAGATGAGGTCAAACAAGAAATCGCTCCTAAAAATATATTAATGATGGGACCAACGGGTGTTGGTAAAACCGAAATTGCACGCCGCATGGCTAAAATTGTCGGCGCACCATTTATTAAAGTAGAGGCGACTAAATTTACCGAAGTCGGCTATGTGGGGCGCGATGTGGAAAGCATGGTAAGAGATCTTGTAGATGTTGCAGTCCGACTCGTTAAAGAAGAAAAGAAAAACGCAGTTAAAGACGAAGCAACCGCAAAAGCTAATGAACGTTTAGTGAAATTGTTGGTGCCTAGTAGAAAGAAAAAAGCATCTCAATCGTCTAGTAATCCACTTGAATCTTTGTTTGGAGGCGCGATTCCAAATTTTAGTCAACCTCAAGAAGAGGAAGAAGAGCCACCTACAGAAGAAATTAAAACAAAGCGTTCAGATATTAAAGTGCAACTTAAAAATGGACAACTTGAGAATGAAAAAGTACGTATTAAAGTTGAACAAGATCCTGGTGCATTAGGTATGATGGGGAATCAACAAAATGAGCAAATGCAAGAAATGATGAACCAACTGATGCCTAAGAAAAAAGTTGAAAAAGAAGTTCCTGTAAAAACCGCACGTAAAATTTTAATCGATGAGTACGCTGAAGAGATGATTGATCATGAAACAGCAAACCAAGAGGCATTACAATTGGCTGAACAAATGGGGATTATCTTTATCGATGAAATTGATAAAGTTGCGACAAATAGTCAGTATAGCGGTGGGCAAGACGTTTCAAGACAAGGTGTACAACGAGATATCCTTCCTATCCTTGAAGGTAGCGTGATTCGTACGAAATATGGTACCGTTAGTACGGAACATATGTTATTTATAGGTGCAGGCGCCTTTCATGTATCTAAGCCAAGTGATTTGATTCCAGAACTTCAAGGAAGATTTCCAATTCGCGTAGAACTTCAAAGTTTAACAGTTGAAGATTTTGTCAATATTTTAAAAGAACCAAAACTTTCATTAATTAAACAATATGAAATGTTGCTTCAAACGGAAGAAGTCACTGTTAATTTCACAGACGACGCGATTCATCGTTTAGCTGAAATGGCTTATCACGTGAACCAAGAAACTGATAATATTGGTGCTAGACGATTACACACAATTTTAGAGAAAATGTTAGAAGATTTATCATTTGAAGCACCAAATATGCCACACGCACATGTAGATATTACACCTCAGTACGTAGACGAAAAGTTAAAATCAATTTCTACAAACAAAGATTTAAGTGAATTCATTTTATAAAAAGGAGAAGAGACATGGGTTTATTATCTAAAACGAGAGAACTAAGTAGTTTATTACAAAAACATAAAGGGATTTCAGTTGATTTTAAAGATGTTGCACAAACAATCAGTAAAGTAACTGTAACGAACGTATTTATCGTTTCACGACGAGGTAAGATTTTAGGTTCAAATTTAAATGAATTGCTCAAAAATGAGCGCATTATAAAAATGTTAGAAGAGCGTCACGTGCCAGAGGCATATACAAGTAAATTAATGAACGTACATGAAACATCTTCAAATATTACAATCGACAATGAACTTTCAGTTTTCCCACCTGAAAATGAAGAACTTTTTAAAGATTCTCGTACAACGATTTTCCCAATCATTGGTGGTGGAGAACGCTTAGGTACTTTAGTACTTGGTCGTGTTTCGGACGATTTTGGTGAAAATGACCTTGTTTTAGGTGAATATGCAGCTACAGTTATTGGAATGGAAATCTTACGTGAAAAACATAATGAAATCGAAACAGAAGCGCGTGATAAAGCAGCGATTTCAATGGCTATCAATTCGTTATCGTATTCAGAAAAAGAAGCAATTGATCATATTTTTGAAGAACTTGGTGGTAAGGAAGGTCTGCTTATTGCATCCAAAGTGGCAGATCGTGTCGGTATTACGCGTTCAGTCATTGTGAATGCTTTACGAAAACTGGAAAGTGCCGGTGTCATTGAATCACGTTCATTAGGTATGAAAGGTACATTTATCAAAGTTAAAAAAGTAGCATTTTTAGACGAATTGAAACGTTCAGAGTAATAAATACTAGTTGCATCTAATATCACTTTGTGATATATTTATATGTGGCTATGAGAAAGTCAAAACACACACGTGACGCCAATATACAAAAGGGTGCGACATCACGTCGTTTTTGTATTAGCGCATGTGGAGGATAATAACCAATAGGAGGAATTTTAATCATGGCAGTAATTTCTATGAAACAATTACTTGAAGCTGGTGTTCACTTCGGTCATCAAACACGCCGTTGGAACCCAAAAATGAAAAAGTACATCTTCACTGAAAGAAATGGTATTTATATCATTGACTTACAAAAAACAGTGAAAAAAGTTGAAGAAGCATACAGCTTCATCAAACAAGTATCTGAAGAAGGCGGTAAAGTCTTATTCGTTGGTACTAAAAAACAAGCACAAGAATCAGTAAAAGCTGAAGCAGAACGTGCAGGTCACTACTACGTTAACCAAAGATGGTTAGGTGGTATCTTAACAAACTACAAAACAATTTCTAAACGTGTAAAACGTATTTCTGAAATTGAAAAAATGGAAGAAGACGGTACTTTTGACGTACTTCCTAAAAAAGAAGTTGTAGAACTTAAAAAAGAATATGACCGTTTAATCAAATTCTTAGGCGGTATTCGTGATATGAAATCTATGCCTCAAGCATTATTCGTTGTAGACCCTCGTAAAGAGCGCAACGCAATTGCTGAAGCACGTAAATTAAACATTCCTATCGTAGGTATTGTTGACACTAACTGTGATCCAGATGAAATCGATTACGTTATCCCAGCGAACGACGATGCGATTCGCGCGGTTAAATTATTAACTGGTAAAATGGCTGATGCGATTTTAGAAGGTCAACAAGGTGTTTCTAATGATGAAGTTGCTGCAGAGCAAAACATCGACTTAAATGAAGAAGAAACGTCAACTGAAGAAACAGAATCAACTGTTGAGTCTAAATAAATAGAATCTTAAAATGAGGTCTAAAGATAGTTTTCTTGACCAGGCGGAATCGATATAACTCTTACATCGACAACGCAATTTTAAGTATACAAGCATTTTAAGGGACTAGGACAACAATATGTCCCAGCCCCTTTTTTTAAAATATAATAAGACATGATATTGGAGGAATAGTGATGGCAATTTCAGCTAAACTTGTTAAAGAATTACGTGAAAAAACTGGCGCTGGTATGATGGATTGTAAAAAAGCGCTTCAAGAAACTGATGGGAACATTGATAAAGCAATTGACTACTTACGTGAAAAAGGTATTGCTAAAGCAGCTAAGAAAGCAGACCGTATCGCAGCAGAAGGTATTACACATGTTGAAGTGAAAGGTAACGACGCAGTTATCGTAGAAATCAACTCTGAAACAGACTTCGTTGCACGTAATGAAGGTTTCCAACAACTTGTTAAAGAAATTGCTAACCAAATTCTTGAAACGAAAGCTGAATCTGTTGAAGCTTTAAATGAAACAACACTTCCAAATGGTAAAAAAGTTTCTGAACATATGAACGAAGCGATTTCAACAATCGGTGAAAAATTAAGCTTACGTCGTTTTGAATTACGTACAAAAACTGACAATGATGCATTCGGTGCATATTTACACATGGGTGGACGTATTGGTGTACTTTCAGTTGTTGAAGGTACAACTGATGAAGAAGCAGCTAAAGATGTTGCAATGCACATCGCTGCAATTAATCCAAAATACGTTTCTTCTGACCAAGTAAGTGAAGAAGAAATCAACCACGAAAGAGAAGTATTAAAACAACAAGCACTTAACGAAGGTAAACCAGAAAACATCGTTGAGAAAATGGTTGAAGGACGTTTACGTAAATATTTACAAGAAATTTGTGCAGTTAACCAAGACTTCGTTAAAAATCCAGATCAAACTGTTGAACAATTCCTTAAATCAAAAGGTGGTCAATTAGTAGACTTCGTACGTTACGAAGTGGGTGAAGGTTTAGAAAAACGTGAAGAAAACTTCGCTGATGAAGTTAAAGGACAAATGAAATAATAGACACGGTTTATTATGAGAAAGAAGACACCTTTTGTGTCCTCCTTTGCATGACTTCAATAAAAGCATATTGAAGCCGTGTTAAAGGAAGATACGTCTTGTGTCTTCTTTACTTGTATTGTTTTACATAAAACGAATAGAGAGGTTATTATAATGGCTGAAACTTCAAAATATAAGCGAGTAGTTTTGAAACTAAGTGGTGAAGCACTGGCAGGAGATAAAGGATTTGGTATTAATCCAATCATTATTAAAAGTATTGCACAACAAGTGGCAGAAGTAGCGAAAATGGATACAGAAGTCGCTGTCATTGTTGGTGGTGGCAATATTTGGCGCGGTAAAACAGGTAGTGATTTAGGAATGGATCGCGGAACTGCTGACTATATGGGGATGCTTGCAACAGTAATGAATGCATTGGCATTACAAGATAGCTTAGAACAATTAGATTGTGATACACGTGTGTTAACGTCAATTGAAATGAAACAAGTTGCAGAACCTTATATTCGTCGACGTGCCATTAGACATTTAGAGAAAAAACGTGTCGTCATTTTTGCAGCAGGAATTGGTAATCCTTATTTCTCAACAGACACAACTGCTGCATTGAGAGCAGCTGAAGTAGAAGCAGATGTCATTTTGATGGGTAAAAATAATGTAGACGGTGTATACTCTGCAGACCCAAAAGTAGACCCAAATGCGGTTAAATATGAACGCTTAACATATTTACAATTATTGCAAGAAGGCTTACAAGTAATGGATTCAACAGCCTCTTCATTCTGTATGGATAACAATATTCCGCTTAATGTGTTCTCAATTATGGAAGAAGGAAACATTAAACGTGCTGTTTTAGGTGAAGAAATCGGTACAATTATTACAAAATAATCTAGAGGTGACTTTCTGATGAGTGAAATTATCCAAGATACGAAATCACGTATGAAAAAATCAATCGAAAATTTATCACGTGAACTTGCTCAAATTAATGCAGGGCGTGCAAATTCTAATTTATTAGCAGGTGTTAACGTGAACTACTACGGTGCGCCAACACCTGTGCAACAACTCGCAAGTATCAACGTTCCTGAAGCACGTTTACTTGTAATCTCTCCATATGACAAATCATCGTTAGCTGATATCGAAAAAGCAATTTACGCTGCAAATTTAGGTGTAACACCGACAAGCGATGGTGAAGTCATTCGTATTACGGTACCAGCATTAACTGAAGAACGTCGTAAAGAAATTGTTAAAGAAGTTAAAAAGACTGGTGAAAATGCGAAAGTTTCTGTACGTAATATTCGTCGTGATGCAAATGATACATTGAAAAAACAAGAAAAAGACGGCGATATCACTGAAGATGAATTACGTTCAGGTTCAGATGATGTTCAAAAAGTAACAGACGATTCTATAAAACAAATCGATCAACTTGTTACAGATAAAGAAAAAGACATTATGTCTGTCTAAATCATTTGTGAAACTGTACCGAATCAGACTTTGGTACAGTTTTTTTCTTTGTCATTCAATGAGTGATTTGAGTGTGATAAAATGGTAGATAATTGTACATTTTAAAGATTATAATAATATGAGACGTAATGAGGCTCGGAGGAACACGCATGTTTAAGAAATTTAAAAATATTGAAGATAAAACATCTCAAGTCGACACTTTAGATTTACATAATATACCAGAACACATTGCAATCATCATGGACGGTAATGGACGTTGGGCGAAACAACGAAGAATGCCTAGAATTAAAGGGCACTATCAAGGTATGCAAACGATTAAAACGATTACACGTGCGGCAAATGATTTAAATGTAAAATACTTAACACTGTATGCTTTTTCAACTGAAAATTGGTCACGTCCAGAGGAAGAAGTCAACTACATCATGGGATTACCTGTTAACTTTTTAAATACGTTTTTACCTGAGTTAATTGAAAAAAATGTTAAGGTAGAAACGATTGGCTTTATAGAACAGCTTCCTCAAAAAACGATTCAAGCAATTGAAGAAGCGAAACGTAAAACGGCACAGAATACTGGATTGACGTTAATCTTTGCTATCAATTACGGTGGACGTGCTGAAATTATTTCTGGAATGAAATCATTAATTAAAGACTTAAAAAATGGTAGTGATATTGACGTTGACCATTTAGATGAAAATGTTTTTCAAAAGTATTTAATGACGTCTGATTATCCCGATCCAGAGTTATTAATTCGCACGTCAGGAGAACAACGTATTAGTAACTTTTTAATTTGGCAATTGTCATATAGTGAATTTATTTTTAATCAAAAAATGTGGCCAGATTTTGATGAAGATGAATTAAAATCATGCATAAAAACATATCAATCTCGACAACGACGTTTTGGGGGATTGTAGATAGGAGAAGATTATGAAGGTAAGAACGATTACTACCATAGTTGCGTTAATCGTATTTTTGCCAATTTTATTAATTGGTGGAACGACATGGATGCTTTTTACATCAATTCTTGCTTTAATAGCATTAAAAGAATTATTGAATATGAACCGTATTCAATTACTTTCAGTTCCAGGATTGATTAGTGCAATCGGTTTAATTTTAATTTTACTACCACAAGACTTTTCATGGGTTCCAATTGTGCAACAAAAATCACTGATCGCTTTAAGTTTTATTTTATTAAGCTATACCGTGATGTCAAAAAATAGATTTAGTTTTATGGACTCAGCATTTTGTTTAATGTCAGTGGCATACGTGGGTATCGGTTTTATGTATTTTTATGAAACGCGTGAAGCAGGCTTACATTATATTTTATTCGGTTTACTTATCGTATGGTTAACGGACACGGGTGCATATCTTTTTGGCCGCTCATTCGGAAAACACAAATTATGGCCAGTCATTAGTCCAAATAAAACAATCGAAGGCTTTATCGGTGGACTATTATGTAGTTTACTCGTTCCATTAGCTTTCATGTTTTTTGTGCCTTTCGATTACGGTATGATTTGGGTATTAATCATGACCATCGTATTAAGTGCGTTTGGTCAATTAGGAGACCTTGTCGAATCTGGGTTTAAACGTCATTTTGGTGTGAAAGACTCAGGTCGTTTATTACCAGGTCACGGTGGTATTCTAGATCGATTCGATAGTTTTATGTTTGTATTACCTTTAATGTATCTTTTCTTAATTCAAATGTAAGGTGAAGTGAAAACGATGAAAAATATAGCAGTGTTAGGGGCTTCGGGTTCTATCGGAACACAGGCCATTGATGTCATTGAACGCCATCCAAATGAATTTAATCTCATTGCGTTTACAGTTGGTAAAAATATTGACTATGCAAAAAAAATTATCGAAAAACATCAACCCGAAATGATTTCGGTACAAAATATTGAAGATATTGATGCTTTTTCAGAGTACAATGTCAACATTGTTTCAGGAAAAGAAGGTTTGATTTCTGTTGCGACATATGAAAAAAATGATCTCGTTCTTAACGCCTTACTTGGAAGTGTGGGACTAGAACCTACTATGCGCGCGATTGAAGCTGGAAAAGATATTGCACTTGCGAATAAAGAGACACTTGTTGTTGCAGGTGAACTGGTTATGGCACATGCACGACAATACAATGTGAATATCTTACCTGTAGATTCTGAACATGCGGCCATTTTTCAATGTTTAAATGGTGAAGATATGAAACAAATCAAAAAGGTGACAATCACTGCTAGTGGCGGTTCATTTCGAGATTTATCACGTGAAGCGTTAGAGCATGTGACTGTAGAAGATGCCTTAAATCATCCAAATTGGAGTATGGGACATAAAATTACAATCGATTCTGCGACGATGATGAATAAAGGTTTTGAAGTGATCGAAGCAAAATGGCTCTTTGATTTAGACATTTCTAAAATCGAAACCATTTTACACAAAGAAAGTATTATTCATTCTATGGTAGAATTTGTAGATACAAGTGTGATGGCGCAATTAGGTACACCTGACATGCGCATGCCGATTCAATATGCGTTTACTTATCCAAAACGTATAGAACATCAAGCACCTTCTTTAAATTTGGCAGAGGTTGCACAATTACATTTTAAAGCTATGGATTTTGAACGTTACCGTTGCTTACAATACGCTTATGATGCAATCAAAATTGGTGGCACAATGCCTGTTGTTTTAAATGCAGTGAATGAAGTCGCTGTAGCTAAATTTTTAAATAAAGAAATTCGCTTTTTAGATATCGAACGTATGATTAAAAGAGAAATGGATCGACATGAGGTCATACAGAACCCAACACTTGAACAAATATTAGCGCTTGATGCGCATTACAAAAATAAAGAATACGAGGTGTAGAAATCTGTGTTTATTACCATCATTGCATTTATCTGTGTATTCGGATTACTAGTATCTGTGCATGAATATGGTCATATGCTTTTTGCAAAACGTGCGGGTATTATGTGTCCGGAATTTGCAATTGGAATGGGGCCGAAAATTTTAAGTTTCCGAAAAGATGAAACATTATATACGATTCGTCTGTTACCTGTAGGTGGTTATGTACGTATGGCAGGTGACGGTATGGAAGAAGCACCTGTACAACCAGGCATGCACGTTAAAATCAAATTAAACGATCAAAATGAAATCACTCATATTATTTTAGATGATCAACATAAATTCCAACAAATGGAAGCGATAGAAGTTAAAAAAGCAGACTTTAATCAAGATTTATATATTGAAGGCATCATGGCGCATGACCAAACACGTCATCATTATCCAATTGCCAAAAAAGCTTTTTTCGTTCAAAATGGTAGTCTTATTCAAATTGCGCCAAGAGAGCGTCAATTTGCCTATAAAAAACCGTATCAAAAGTTTTTAACATTATTTGCAGGACCTCTTTTTAATTTTATTTTAGCAGCCGTGTTACTAATTGGCTTAGCATATTGGCAAGGGGCACCAACAAACAAAGTAGACCAAGTTGCACCCAAAACACCTGCAGCTCAAATTGGATTGAAAAAGGGAGATGTGATTACTGAAATAAACGGTCATGCCACGCATAATCTCCGAGACATTCAAAAGGAAATGAAAGCAACAAATGGCGACAAGACCACGTTGAAGTTTGAACGAGACGGTAAAGTGCATACAGAAACATTTTCCCCTAAAAAGTTTATGCAAAATGTTTCCAAAACGAAAAGTGTAACTAAATATCAATTAGGGTTTTTACCTACAAAAGAAGTGAGCCCAATTGAACCCCTCATATTTGGCTTAACACAAACAGTTGAATATGGAAAAATTGTATTTACTGCAGTAGTCGGCTTAATAGGTAGTATATTTACGGGGCATTTTAGTTTTGATATGTTGAATGGTCCAGTTGGCATATATAAAAATGTTGATACTGTTGTTAAAACTGGCATTATTAACTTAATTAATTTCACAGCAATTTTAAGTGTTAACTTAGGAATCATGAACTTATTACCAATTCCGGCACTTGATGGTGGACGTATTTTATTTGTTGCTTACGAAGCGATTTTTAGAAAACCTGCAAATAAAAAAGCAGAAACAGTGATCATTGCGGCAGGTGCGATTTTTGTTGTCATTATCATGATATTAGTGACATGGAATGATATTCAACGTTATTTCTTATAAACAGACATTAAAGGAGGAACATTAAAGGATGAAGCAATCAAAAGTTTTTATACCTACTTTACGAGAAGTTCCAGCTGAAGCTGAAGCAGTCAGTCATCAATTGCTGTTAAAGGCGGGACTTATCAAACAAAATGCAGCAGGTATATATAGTTATTTACCGCTTGCAACACGTGTGCTTCAAAATATTTCTGAAATCATTCGGGAAGAAATGGAGAAAATTGACGCTGTTGAAGTAGTGATGCCCGTGTTACAACAATCAGAGTTATGGAAAGAATCAGGGCGTTGGGAAGCGTATGGTCCTGAACTCATGCGATTAAAAGATCGAAATGAACGCGAATTCGCGTTAGGACCAACACACGAAGAAGTGATTACATCTTTAGTGAGAGATGAATTACGTTCATATAAACAACTTCCTTTAACATTGTTCCAAATTCAAACGAAATTCCGTGATGAGAAGCGTCCAAGATTTGGTTTGTTACGCGGTCGTGAGTTTATTATGAAAGATGCGTATTCCTTCCATACTGACGAAGCATCACTCATGAAAACATATCAAGATATGTATGATGCGTATGGACGCATTTTTAAACGCGTAGGCTTAAATGTGCGTCCAGTGGTTGCAGATTCGGGTGCCATTGGTGGTAATCATACGCATGAATTTCACGCATTGAGCGCGATTGGCGAAGATACCATTGTATATAGTAATGAGAGTGACTATGCAGCAAATATTGAAAAAGCTGAAGTACCATATATCCCTTCAGAAGTGCCAAAAGCGCCAGAAGCAACACTTGAAAAAATTGCAACACCGAATGTGAAAACAGTGAAAGAATTGGCATCATTTTTAAATAAACCACTTGATGAAATTACGAAATCTATGATTTTCAAAGTTGATGGGGAATTTGTGCTTATATTAGTGCGCGGTCATCACGAAATTAATGATGTGAAATTAAAAGATTTCTTCAAAACAGATCAAGTAGAGCTTGCTGATGAACATGACATCCGTAATTTATTGGGTGCAACACCAGGTTCTTTAGGACCAATTACTGATAAATCAATTAAAATCTATGCAGATAACTATATTCAAGATCTTTCAAATTTAGTGGTTGGAGCAAATGACGATGGTTATCACTACATTAATGCGAATGTAGGGCGTGATTTTAAAGTAGAAGCGTATGGTGACTTCAGATTTATTTTAGAAGGTGAACCATTAAGTGATGGCTCAGGCACTGCACAATTTGCTGAAGGTATCGAAGTAGGTCAAGTGTTTGTACTAGGTACAAAGTATTCTGAGACGATGGATGCCACGGTACTTAACAATCAAGGTCGTGAACAAACACTTACGATGGGATGTTACGGTATTGGTGTTTCACGTACATTGAGTGCTATTATTGAACAACACCATGATGAAAATGGAATTATTTGGCCAAAAGCTGTTACACCATACGATATTCACGTGATTTCAGTGAATCCGAAAAAAGATGACCAACGTGAACTGGCGGATGCGCTTTATAGCACATTAAATAAAACTTACAATGTCTTATATGATGATCGTCAAGAACGTGCAGGTGTCAAATTTAATGACGCTGACTTGATTGGTTTACCAATTCGCGTCGTGGTAGGTAAAAATGCGAGTGACGGTATAGTAGAAGTTAAACGACGTGATAATGGAGAAAAAGAAGATATTCATATTGACGATTTAGCGTCCCATATCACAAAACTTTATGAACAAATTCAATAACAGATTGATTTAAAATTTGATATAATGATAGTGGATTAATTCAAATGAATGTGCATGACATTGATTTGAATAGACGTTACTAATAGCAAAGTGAGACGCTAAAATCAGAGGAATAGTTGGTTTTACGTCTCACTTTCTTTTATGAAATATTGAATAAAACGTACATGCATTCATCGTACATAAGGTGGTTTATATATCGTGGCATTACAGAATCATGAAAAATTTAAAATACTGCTTCAACAATTAAATTTAAAAACACAGTTAGATGAACAGATTGTTGAGCAAGGTGAGTTGACTCGTGTTGATGTCTCTGAAAAAAATCGGTCTTGGACGTTTCATATTGTATTACCGTATTTTTTGAAGTACGAAGATTATATGATTTTTATGCATGCCTTATCAGATGCGTTTCAAGATATTGCATCGATACATGCACGCTTTCAAATTAAAGACACGGCACAACAAGATGAGCATTTGCTTAAATATTTTTCAAGTTGTATTGAAAAGACGAAATTATCGCCTAAGGTAAAAGGCCAATTAAAACAAAAGAAAATGGTTATGTCAGGGTCAATTGTGAAAGTGCTTGTTCAAAATGACGTGGAGCGTAATCATTTTGATAAAGCGTGTAATGGCAGTTTACTCGCTGCATTAAAAGATTGTGGTTTTGATGTTTCAAAAGTGATATTTGAAACAGATGACAGTGGCCATGATGATGACTTGGCATCATTAGAAGCTCATATTCAACAAGAAGATGTACAAAGTGCACGTGAAGCTACGTCTAAAATAGAGAAAATGAAAGAAGCACGTGCCAAACAAGAAGAAGCGGGTATTACCGTTGATAAGTGTAAAATCGGTAAAACCATTCAAGTTGAAGCGATTAGACCTATTGAGTCGATTATTGAAGAAGAATTTAAAGTGGCAATTGAAGGTGTCATTTTTGACATCAATATCAAAGAGCTTAAAAGTGGGCGTCATATCGTTGAACTTAAAGTAACGGATTATACGGATTCACTTGTTTTGAAAATGTTTACGCGTAAAAATAAAGATGACTTAGAACATTTTAAAGCATTATCAGAAGGGAAATGGATTCGTGCGCAAGGCCGTATCGAAGAAGACATGTTTATTCGTGATCTTGTCATGATGATGTCAGATGTTGAAGAAGTGAAACGTGCACCTAAGTTAGATAAAGCTGATGAAAAACGTGTGGAATTTCATTTACATACGTCAATGAGTCAAATGGATGGTGTGACTCATATCGGTGACTATGTTGCTCAAGCAGCAAAATGGGGACATGAAGCGATCGCTGTTACTGACCATAATGTGGTACAAGCCTATCCTGATGCACACGCGGCTGCTGAAAAACATGGTATTAAAATGATTTATGGTATGGAAGGTATGCTCGTTGATGATGGCGTCCCAATTGCCTATAAACCTACAGATGTCGAACTCAAAGATGCAACGTATGTCGTGTTTGACGTTGAAACAACAGGACTTTCAAATCAATACGATAAAATTATAGAGCTTGCTGCAGTGAAAGTGAAAAACGGTGAAATTATCGATAAATTTGAGCGTTTTAGTAATCCACATGAAAAGTTAACAGAGACGATAAAGAACTTAACCCACATTACAGATGATATGTTAAAAGATGCACCTGAAATTGAAGAGGTTCTGACAGAATTCAAAACATGGGTGGGCGATGCTATTTTTGTTGCGCATAACGCATCATTTGATATGGGCTTTATCGATACGGGTTATGAACGTCTTGGATTTGGCCCATCGACGAATGGGGTCATCGATACACTTGAACTTTCAAGAACCATTAATACGAGTTATGGTAAGCATGGCTTGAACTTTCTTGCTAAAAAATATGGTGTTGAACTCACCCAACACCATAGAGCGATTTATGATACAGAAGCAACAGCATATATTTTTATTAAAATGCTCGCACAGCTAAAAGAAAAAAATGTGCATAATCATAAAGATATTAATCAATGTCTATCTAATGAAGATGCCTATAAACGCGCACGTCCTCAGCATGTGACATTAATCGTTCAAAATCAAACAGGCCTAAAAAACCTTTTTAAAATTGTAAGTGAATCACTCGTCACATATTATTATCGTACCCCTAGAATACCGCGCTCATTATTAGATGAATATCGTGAGGGGTTACTTGTGGGGACAGCTTGTGATGAAGGTGAAGTATTTACTGCAGTGATGCAGCGTGATCAATCAGAAGTTGAACGTATTGCGAAATATTATGATTATATTGAAATTCAACCACCAGCGTTGTATCAAGATTTATTAGATCGAGAATTAATTAGAGATCATGAAACGTTAGAAGAAATATATGAACGTATATTAAAAGTTGGTGAAACCAATCAAATTCCAGTAATTGCTACAGGGAATGTGCATTACTTACATGAACATGATGGTATTGCACGACAAATATTGATTGCATCCCAACCCGGGAATCCATTGAATCGTACCACGTTACCAGAAGCGCATTTCAGAACGACAGATGAAATGTTAGATGCATTTCATTTCTTAGGTGCAGACCGTGCGAAACAAATTGTGGTAGAAAATACACGTGCACTTGCTGACCGTATTGAAAAAGTGGTCCCAATTAAAGATAAACTCTTCACACCTAATATGGACGGTGCCAATGAAGAAATACGCGAATTAAGTTATAATAACGCTAAAGCATTATACGGTGAAGATTTACCTCAAATCGTTATCGATCGTTTAGAAAAAGAATTAGAAAGTATTATAGGTAACGGATTTGCGGTTATTTATCTCATATCGCAACGCCTCGTAAAAAAATCTTTAAATGATGGTTACTTAGTAGGATCTCGAGGGTCTGTAGGCTCTAGTTTTGTTGCGACCATGACAGAAATAACTGAAGTTAATCCATTACCGCCACATTATATTTGTCCAAAATGTAAGAAGAGTGAGTTCTTTGATGATGGCTCGGTTGGTTCAGGTTTTGACTTGCCAGATAAAACATGTGACTGTGGTGCTGAAATGATTAAAGAAGGCCAAGACATTCCGTTTGAAACGTTCCTTGGATTTAAGGGGGATAAAGTTCCAGATATTGACTTGAACTTTAGTGGTGAGTATCAACCCCATGCGCACAATTATACGAAAGTTTTATTTGGTGAAGATAAAGTCTTCCGCGCAGGGACAATAGGTACAGTAGCAGAGAAAACAGCATTTGGATTTGTGAAGGGCTATTTAAATGATCAAGGCATTCATAAACGTGGTGCTGAAGTGGATCGGTTAGTGAAAGGATGTACCGGCGTAAAACGTACAACGGGTCAACACCCGGGTGGTATCATTGTAGTTCCAGATTATATGGATATTTATGATTTTACACCAATACAATATCCTGCTGATGACCAAGGTGCTTCATGGATGACGACACACTTTGACTTCCATTCGATTCATGATAATGTATTGAAACTTGATATTCTGGGACACGATGATCCAACGATGATTCGTATGTTACAGGACCTGTCTGGTATCGATCCTAAAACGATTCCTGTAGATGATAAAGAAACAATGGGAATCTTTAGTTCCCCTGAGGCACTCGGTGTGACAGAGGAACAAATTTTAGCAAAAACTGGAACGTACGGTGTGCCTGAATTTGGTACAGGTTTTGTGCGTCAAATGTTAGAAGATACGAAGCCAACAACATTCTCAGAACTTGTACAAATCTCAGGCCTTTCTCACGGCACAGATGTATGGCTTGGTAATGCCCAAGAACTTGTGCGTAGTGGTACATGTACATTATCCAGCTGTATCGGTTGTCGTGATGATATCATGGTGTATTTAATGTATGCCGGCTTAGAACCGTCACTTGCCTTCAAAATTATGGAATCTGTGCGTAAAGGTAAAGGATTAAGTGAAGAATGGGAACAAGTGATGATGGACAATGGAGTGCCAGAGTGGTATTTAGATTCATGTAAAAAAATTAAATACATGTTCCCGAAAGCGCACGCCGCGGCTTATGTACTGATGGCCGTGAGAATTGCTTATTTTAAAGTACATCATCCACTTTATTATTATGCAAGTTACTTTACAGTACGTGCATCAGATTTTGATTTATTAACGATGGTCAAAGACAAAGATAGTATTCGAAATACCGTTAAGGACATGTATGCAAAATATATGGATTTAGGTAAAAAAGAGAAAGATGTATTAACGGTGCTAGAAATTGCAAACGAAATGGCCCAACGCGGGTTCCGCATGCAACCTGTAAGTTTGGAAAAAAGTAAAGCATACGAATTTATAATAGAAAATGATACATTAATACCACCGTTTGTTGCAGTTCCGGGACTAGGGGAAAATGTTGCGAAACGGATTGTAGAAGCACGTGAAGATGGACCATTTTTATCAAAAGAAGATTTGAATAAAAAAGCAGGTGTATCGCAAAAAGTCATCGAATATCTCGATGATTTAGGGTCTTTACCGAACATGCCTGACAAAGCGCAATTGTCTATTTTCGATATGTAAAATGAAGACATTTGTAGGAATCACGTGATTATGCTATAATAATTATGCTTATAAATTTGGACTCAAGGAGAAAGAGTGGGTATCACCCGCTCTTTTCTGTTTGTGTACCGCTGATAAGGGGGCTCGTATGAGTAAAGTTACAGAGCAAGTTGAAACATTAATCCAACCTGTCCTTGAAGCATTAAATTATGACTTAGTGGATGTTGAATTTGCGAAAGAAGGTCGTGACCATTATTTACGCATTTCAATTGATAAGCCAGGCGGTGTCGATTTGAACGACTGTACAATCGCATCTGAAAAAATTAGTGAAGTAATGGATGAACATGATCCTATTTCAGAAGCTTATTTTCTAGACGTTGCGTCACCAGGTGCCGAACGCCCGATTAAAAAGGAAAAAGATTTTCAAAACGCAGTGTCTAAACCTGTTTTTGTATCTTTATATGCACCTATTGAAGGCGAAAAAGAATGGTTAGGTATTTTAAAACAAGTGTCAGATACTGATATCACAATTGAAGTTAAAGTGAAAGCGAAATCAAAAGATATCACAATACCACGTGACAAAATCGCAAAAGCACGACATGCAGTGATGTTATAGATGTTAGGAGGAAGTATGTGTGAAAAGTAATGAATTATTATTAGCTACTGAGTATCTTGAAAAGGAAAAAAAGATTCCTAGAGAGGTTTTAGTAGATGCCATTGAAGCAGCTTTAATTACTGCTTACAAAAAAAATTATGATAGTGCGCGTAATGTGCGTGTTGAATTAAATTTAGACAGCGGTACATTCCGTGTCATTTCCCGAAAAGAAGTTGTTGAAGAAGTGTTTGATGATAGAGAAGAAGTTGATCTTTCAACAGCTTTAGTCAAAAACCCAGCTTATGAAGTAGGGGACATTTATGAGGAAGACGTGACACCTAAAGACTTTGGTCGTGTTGGTGCACAAGCTGCAAAACAAGCAGTGATGCAACGTTTACGTGATGCAGAGCGTGAAATTCTTTATGAAGAGTTTATTGATAAAGAAGAAGACATTATGACAGGTGTCATCGATCGTGTGGATCACCGTTATGTATATGTGAATTTAGGACGTACAGAAGCTGTTTTATCTGAAGCAGAACGTAGTCCAAATGAATCTTATGTACCAAATGAACGCATTAAAGTGTTCGTTAATAAAGTGGAACAAACGACAAAAGGCCCACAAATTTATGTGTCACGTAGTCATCCTGGATTACTTAAACGCTTGTTTGAACAAGAAGTCCCTGAAATTTTTGAAGGAACTGTAGAAGTGAAATCAGTTGCACGTGAAGCGGGCGATCGCTCTAAAATCAGTGTGCATTCAGATAACCCAGACATTGATGCTGTCGGCGCATGCGTAGGGGCTAAAGGTGCACGTGTCGAAGCGGTAGTTGAAGAACTCGGTGGCGAGAAAATTGATATCGTTCAATGGAGTGACGATCCAAAAGTGTTTGTGAGCAATGCTTTAAGTCCATCACAAGTTGTGGATGTCATTGTTGATGAAGAAAACCAATCAACGACTGTTATTGTTCCTGATTATCAACTTTCTTTAGCTATTGGTAAGCGTGGTCAAAACGCGCGTTTAGCTGCAAAATTGACTGGATGGAAAATAGACATTAAATCTGAATCTGATGCGAAAGATTTACAACTTGAAGATAAATACCTTTCTAAATCTCAAGAAGATACTGTAAGTACTGATGAAAAAGATTTAGACGATGAACAAGTAATCAAGATTGATGAAGTGCCAGAAACACCATCAGAAAGTCAACTTGAAAACGAATAGGAGGGGTTTTTCTTGAAGAAACGTAAAATTCCTATGCGTAAATGTATTTTATCCAATGAAATGAAACCTAAAAAAGATATGATTCGCGTGGTTCAAAATAAAGAAGGCGAAATTTCTGCAGATGCAACAGGAAAAAAACAAGGTCGTGGTGCATATGTATCAAAAGATGTTGAACTTGTTGAAAAAGCACAAGCGTCTCAGAAATTAGAACATTTTTTTAAAGCATCTCAAGAGGAATTAACACCCGTATATAAAGAAATTATTCGTTTAATATACCGAGAAGAGATTCCTACAAAATGAATCAATCATTATTAAATTTTTTAGGACTCGCAATGCGTGCGGGTAAGGTGAAAAGTGGCGAAAGCGTCATTCTTACAGAAATCAAGAAGCAGCGTTTATATCTTGTAATTATTGCAAGCGACGCATCAAAAAATACAATTAAAACATTAACGAATAAATGTCAAAGCTATCAAATACCCTACCGTATTATTAGTGACCGTTATGCATTGGGTGAAGCGGTAGGTAAAGAAGCACGTGTCAATATCGGCATCACCGATCAGGGTTTCGCAAAGAAATTAATTTCTATGATCGATGAATAAAGTAAGGAGTGGTTCAATGAGTAAACAAAGAATCTATGAATATGCCAAATCATTAAATATAAAAAGTAAAGATGTCATTGACGAATTAAAAAAATCTGGCGTAGAAGTATCCAACCACATGCAAACATTAGAAAATGATCATGTGAAAACATTAGACAAAGCATTTAAAAAAGACAACACATCTAAAGAGCAGTCATCATCTAAAAAAAATCAGACACCACAAGGTGGTCAAAAGAAAGAACAACCGAAGCAAAATCATAAAAAGCAACACAATCCTTCTAAAAATAACGGTAATGCCAAACATAATAAGAATAATAAGCGTAATATTAAAAATAATAAGCAAAACCGTAATCAAAAACAAAAACAAGCAGCACCTACACCAGAACCAAAGGAAATGCCATCTAAAATTACGTATACTGAAGGTATCACAGTTGGTGAATTAGCAGATAAATTAGGTGTTGATTCATCAGAAATTATTAAGAAACTATTCTTATTAGGTATCATGGCAAATATCAACCAATCACTTGATATTGAAGCGTTAGAGCTAGTTGCTTCTGACTATGGTGTTGAATTAGAAGAAGAAGTCGTCGTAGATGATAATGACTTAACGATTTATTTTGAAGATGTGGAAAATGATGCTGATGCATCTGAACGACCAGCTGTCGTTACAATTATGGGTCACGTTGACCATGGTAAAACAACACTCCTTGACTCTATTCGAAATACACGTGTAACTGAAGGAGAAGCAGGCGGTATTACACAACATATCGGTGCTTATCAAATTGAAAACAATGATAAGAAAATCACTTTCCTTGACACACCAGGTCACGCCGCATTTACGACAATGCGTGCACGTGGAGCACAAGTGACAGATATCACGATTTTAGTTGTCGCAGCTGACGATGGTGTGATGCCACAAACGATTGAAGCCATTAACCATGCAAAAGAGGCAGAAGTGCCAATTATTGTTGCTGTAAACAAAATTGATAAACCAACAGCGAACCCAGATCGTGTAATGCAAGAGTTAACAGAATACAACCTCATTCCTGAAGACTGGGGTGGCGACACGATTTTCGTACCACTATCAGCATTAAGTGGCGAAGGTATCGATGACTTACTAGAAATGATTGGACTTGTAGCTGAGGTTCAAGAATTAAAAGCCAATGCTGATAAAGCTGCAGTAGGTACAGTGATTGAAGCAGAATTAGATAAATCACGTGGTCCAGCAGCATCATTACTCGTTCAAAACGGAACACTTCATGTGGGTGATGCGATTGTTGTAGGAAACACACACGGTAAAGTGCGTGCTATGGTGAACGATCTTGGTAAGCGTATAAAAGTTGCAGGTCCATCTACTCCTGTTGAAATTACTGGTTTAAATGATGTGCCGCAAGCAGGTGATCGCTTCGTTGTCTTTAAAGATGAGAAGAAAGCGCGTCGTATTGGTGAAGCGCGTGAACAGCAAAGCATTTTACAACAACGTCAAGAAAGTAAAAATGTATCATTAGATAACTTGTTTGAACAAATGAAACAAGGTGAAATGAAAGATTTAAATGTGATCATTAAAGGTGACGTGCAAGGTTCTGTTGAAGCGCTTGCAGCATCATTAATGAAAATCGATGTTGAAGGTGTCAATGTACGTATTATCCATACGGCGACAGGTGCAATTAACGAATCAGACGTTACTTTAGCGAACGCTTCTAACGGTATCATTATTGGTTTTAATGTACGTCCTGATGCAGGTGCTAAACGTGCGGCTGAAGCTGAAAATGTCGACATGCGTTTACATCGCGTGATTTACAATGTAATTGAAGAAATTGAATCTGCGATGAAAGGTATGCTTGACCCTGAATATGAAGAAAAAGTCATTGGACAAGCTGAAGTACGTCAAACATTTAAAGTTTCTAAAGTAGGTACAATCGCAGGTAGTTATGTCACAGATGGTAAAATCACACGTGATTCTGGCGTGCGTATTATTCGTGATGGTGTTGTCTTATTCGAAGGTGAATTAGACACATTAAAACGTTTCAAAGATGATGCTAAAGAAGTCGCACAAGGATATGAATGTGGTATTACGATTGAAAAATTCAATGATATTAAAGAAGGCGATATTATTGAAGCTTACGTAATGGTTGAAGTTGAGCGATAAAGTTAAAATCTACATGTTTTAGTTTTGAATAAGGAGACGGAGTACACTGGATGTCCGTCCCCTTATTTTACGTTGTAATCCAAGGGCTTAAGTAGAGTGATATAGGGTATAATGGTGATAAATACGATAGTATAAACTAAATATTTGAAAAGAAATATTACAAAATTGACTTTCAATTTCAATCGAGAGGTGCAATGATGTTAATGACAAATATGTGGTTCAATTTAGCTGTCAAAGATTTAAAGAAAAGTATGGCATTTTACAAAGCTATAGGTTTTGAAATCATGCAAAGACCTGAACAGGTGGGCTATATGTTTGGTATCCAAGTAGGTGCGTCCTCTCCTATTATGTTTGTCGAACACCCTACTTTTCGTTCTTATTTACAACAAGAAGTGACCGGTCAAGATGTATTAATCTCGCTTTCCGTCACTAGTGAAAAAGATTTAGATAATTTAATCATTCGTATCACTGAAGCTGGTGGAACACTTGTTCAACCGAAACATGAGCGTGATGGGTTTCTGGGATGTGTATTTCAAGATATCGATCAACATTTTTTCAATGTTCTTGTTTTTAAAGATTGAGTAAGAGAGGATTGCTCATTGACGGAACTTTTCAAAGTCCTTTATAATACGAAAATAAGGAAAGACATCGAACGTGATTCAAAAAGAGGTGAAAAATATGAATATGAGAGCTGAACGTGTTGGCGAACAAATGAAAAAAGAATTAATGGACATCATTAATAATAAATTAAAAGATCCACGCGTAGGATTTTTAACGATTACAGATGTACAACCTACGAATGATTTGTCATTAGCCAAAGTGTATTGTACGGTGCTTGGTAGCGATAAAGAGCGCGAAGATACGTTTAAAGGGTTAGAAAAAGCAAAAGGATTTATTAAATCTGAAATTGGTCAACGTATGCGCCTACGTATCGTCCCGGAGTTGCAATTTGAATATGATGAATCCATTGAATACGGTAATCGAATTGAACAATTAATTCAAGATTTACACAAAAAAGATTAAAGTGTCATACTAGGATACGTTACGGATTTGACGTCGACCGTATCCTAGTTTTTTTATGAGTGAGGTGAATGCGATGTATCACGGTATATTACCAGTATATAAGCCTAGAGGTTTAACGAGTCATGATGTTGTATTTAAATTACGAAAAATATTAAAGACCAAAAAAGTTGGCCATACAGGGACACTTGATCCTGAAGTAGATGGTGTACTTCCAATTTGTATCGGTCAGGCAACAAAAGTAAGCGATTATGTCATGGATATGGGGAAAACTTATATCGCTGAAGTGACTTTAGGTAGTGCGACGTCGACTGAGGATCAAACTGGAGAGATAATTGCGCAACGTGCTGTAGCGCACCACGCTTTGACAAACAATCAAATCGATCATATTTTAGAAAAATTTGTCGGTGAGATAACACAAGTACCTCCGATGTATTCATCAGTGAAAGTAAATGGGAAAAAGCTATATGAGTATGCGCGACAAGGACAAACGGTTGATCGTCCATCCAGAAAGGTTCACATTCAGTATATAAAACGATTGAATGATGTCACTTTTAAAGAAGAATGTGCTACATTTAATATAGAAGTGGCATGTGGTAAAGGAACGTATATTCGAACGCTTGCCACGGATATCGGTAAGTGTTTAAATTATCCAGCGCATATGTCTCGCTTAACTCGGACAGATAGTGGTGGTTTCCATATTGATCAAGCTTTATCACTAGACCGTATAGCTGAAATGCATGAAGATGGTACATTATCAGATGCGTTATTGCCGATGCTATATGGTTTAAAAGCTTTGCCGATTGTAAACGTTTCACAAGAAGATTTGAAATCACGGATACTTAATGGCCAAAAATTTAAAAGGCATTTATTTAATTTTCCACATGATTCACAAATTGTCTTCGTTGATGAATCGACAAATGATGTGTTAGCGATATATGAACTACATCCGTCGAATCACGCTGAAATTAAACCGAAAAAGGTGTTTAACTAAAGGAGCATAGGTATATGGAAGTTATAGAAATTACGCATCCCATTCAACCTGAGCAATATATTCAAGACGATATTGCAATTGCATTAGGATTTTTTGATGGCCTTCATCGTGGACATCAAGCATTAATGAATAAATTGGATGAGGTGGCTAAAGCGCGTCATTTAAAAAAAGCAGTTATGACATTCGACCCACATCCTTCTGTGGTTTTAAATCCTAAACAAAAGCGCACAACATATTTAACCCCTTTAGATGATAAACTTAATCTTTTACGTCAATATGATATTGATTATTGCTTAGTTGTTAATTTTTCTTCACGTTTTGCAGAAGTATCTTCAGAAGCTTTTGTAAAAGATTATTTATTGAAAAATAGAGCACAAGTGATTGTTGCTGGCTTTGATTTTACTTTTGGTAAGTATGGTAAAGGCAATATGGCAATGTTACAAGAATATCGAGATTTATTTGAATGTATCACTGTGGGTAAACAGGATATTGATAATGAAAAGATTTCTACGACTGCGATACGTGAGGCTTTAAAAAAAGGTGATTTGCTAAAAGCCAATGAACAATTAGGATACCGCTATCAAATTAAAGGAACTGTCGTTCAAGGAGAGAAACGTGGACGTACAATTGGTTTTCCAACAGCTAATATACAACCTAGCGATGATTACTTATTACCTACCAAAGGCGTTTATGCAGTGAGTATGAAGATTGGTTCCAGTGATAAGATTTATAGAGGTGTCTGCAATGTAGGAGTGAAACCGACGTTCCATGATGATTTGCCTCAAGTGGTAATCGAAGTCAATATATTTGATTTTGATGAAAATATTTATGGTGAACGTGTGATACTTTATTGGCATCATTATTTGCGTCCTGAATTGAAATTTGACGGCATCGATCCGCTTGTAGCACAAATGAATCAAGATAAAGCACGTGCAAAATATTTATTATCTGTTGATTTTGGTGATGATGTACCTTATAATATATAAGGTCTGTAAGTAAAGACTTACGACCTTAGTCTTGGTAGGTTGAGACTCCGACGCCTCACTCGGATTAAGGCATTTTAAACAAATTAAAGGAGGAAATTGACAAATGGCAATTTCACAAGAACGTAAAAACGAATTAATTCAACAATACCGTACACACGAATCTGACACTGGTTCACCAGAAGTTCAAATCGCTGTGTTAACTGCAGAAATTACTGCATTAAACGAACACTTACGTACACATAAAAAAGACCACCATTCTCGTCGTGGTTTATTAAAAATGGTAGGTCGTCGTCGCCATTTATTAAACTATTTACGTGAAAAAGACATTCAACGTTACCGTGAACTTATTAAGTCATTAGGTATCCGTCGTTAATGTGTTTTACATTGAAAGAAAGAGGCCAGGCTTTGGTTTCTTTCTTTTTTTACTATAAGCGTAAACATCAATAGATTCATAAAGCGTTTGTAACGTGTTTAAATCGTAAGCTATAATAAGATTGAAATATATTAGAAATGTATAGAGAAGTAGGAGAGGAGATAACGCATGTCTCAAGAAAAAAAGGTATTTAAAACGGAGTGGGCCAATCGACCGTTAACAATTGAAACAGGTCAACTCGCAAAGCAAGCGAACGGTGCAGTGCTCGTACGTTATGGAGATACAGTAGTTTTATCTACTGCAACAGCCTCTAAGGAGCCACGCGATGGTGATTTCTTCCCATTAACAGTGAACTATGAAGAAAAAATGTATGCTGCGGGTAAGATTCCTGGTGGATTTAAAAAACGTGAAGGTCGTCCTGCAGATGAAGCCACATTAACTGCACGATTAATTGATCGTCCAATTCGTCCACTTTTCCCAGATGGGTATCGACATGATGTTCAAATTATGAACATGGTATTAAGTGCTGATCCGAATTGTTCACCAGAAATGGCAGCAATGATAGGCTCATCTATGGCACTGAGCGTGTCTGATATTCCATTCCAAGGTCCGATTGCGGGTGTCAATGTAGGATATGTAGATGGTGAATATGTGATAAATCCTAGCTTAGAACAACAAGCCGTCTCACGTTTAGACCTTGAAGTGGCTGGACATAAAGACGCTATTAACATGGTTGAAGCGGGTGCAAGTGAAATCTCAGAAGCGGAAATGTTAGATGCGATTTTATTTGGACATAAAGAAATTCAACGTTTATGTGCGTTCCAAGAAGAAATTATTGCGCATATTCAACCGGAAAAACATGAATTTGTTCCACCAGAAAAAAATGAAACTTTAATTGATTCTGTTAAAGCGAAAGCAGAAGTGCATCAACTTTATCAAGCAATTCAAACTGTTGATAAGCAAGAGCGTGAAGCGAATTTGGATGCAGCTAAAGAAGCAATTATTGCTGAATACCTCAATGAAGAAGATCCTGAAAATGAGGCTTTAATTCAAGAAGTAAACCAAATCGTTAACGCATTAATTAAAGAAGAAGTGCGTCGTCTTATTGCAGATGAAAAAGTAAGACCTGACGGACGAAAACCGGATGAAATTCGACCATTGTCTTCGGAAGTTGGTTTATTACCACGTGCGCACGGTTCAGGACTATTTACACGTGGACAAACACAAGCGCTATCTGTATTAACGCTAGGTTCTATTTCTGAATACCAAATTATCGATGGCCTAGGCGAAGAAGAACATAAGCGCTTTATGCACCACTACAATTTCCCAAACTTTTCAGTTGGCGAAACAGGCCCTGTACGTGCACCGGGACGTCGTGAAATAGGACATGGTGCTTTGGGTGAACGTGCTTTAAAATATATTATTCCAGATGAAAAAACATTCCCTTACACGGTTCGTATTGTGAGTGAAGTTTTAGAATCTAACGGTTCATCATCACAAGCATCAATTTGCGGATCTACACTTGCGTTAATGGATGCAGGTGTACCGATTAAAGCACCTGTCGCTGGTATTGCAATGGGGCTTGTAACACGTGATGAGAGTTATACGATTTTAACAGATATTCAAGGTATGGAAGATGCGTTAGGTGATATGGACTTTAAAGTAGCAGGTACTCAAGAAGGTATCACTGCAATTCAAATGGACATTAAAATTGATGGTCTTACAAAAGAAGTCATTGAAGAAGCGCTTGAACAAGCACGTCAAGGTCGTTTAGCAATCTTAGACCATATGCTTCAAACCATTGAACAACCACGCCCTGAGTTGAGTGCATATGCACCAAAAGTAGAGATTTTGACAATTAAACCAGAAAAAATTAGAGATGTCATTGGACCTGGTGGTAAACAAATTAATGAGATTATCGACGCCACTGGTGTTAAATTAGACATCGAACAAGACGGTACGGTTTATATTGGTTCAACAGAACAAGAGATGATTAACCAAGCACGCGCGTGGATAGAAAGTATTGTACGTGAAGCAGAGGTAGGCCAGGTTTACGATGGTAAAGTAAAACGTATTGAAAAATTTGGAGCCTTTGTAGAACTATTCCCTGGTAAAGATGCTTTAGTTCATATTTCTCAAATTGCAAATGAACGTATTAATAAAGTTGAAGATGTTCTTAAAATCGGAGATACGTTACAAGTTAAAGTAACGGAAATAGACAAGCAAGGCCGTGTGAATGCATCACATAAAGTTTTGTTAAACGCTAAATAAAATCATTAATTAAAGTAAT